>JAWXVA010000146.1:0-5053 GCA_044425815.1 Eubacteriales bacterium | reverse complement strand
CTCCTAAAGCTTTTAGAATTTTCTTCATTGCTGGTGCAATATCTGCTTCTTCTAAAGTCTTATCTTTTGCTCTGAATACTATCGAATAAGCTACCGATTTATAACCCTCTTTAATTTGTGAGCCTTCATAAATATCGAATAGTGCATAACTCTCAAGATATGCTCCACCTTTTGCCGCGATAATTTCTTCTACTGTACCAACTAAGATTTCTTTTGGCATCACCATACTTATATCACGCGTAACTGCTGGGTAATTAGCAATTCCTTCGTATAGTCTATCAAATGAAGCAAAGTCATTTACTGCTGGCATATCAACTACAGCCACATAGATTCTCTCATTGATTCCATAGTTATCTGTAACTTCTGGATGTACTTCTCCAAGATAACCAACCACTACATCTTTATAAATAATCTCTGCTTTACGTCCTGGATGTAAAAATGGCTTATCTGTATTTGGATTATATGTCACTTTATCCTGCATTCCTGCTTTTTCAAAGAATTCTTCTACTACACCTTTCATCGAGAAGAAATCACCTTCTCCATACATACCAAGTGTTAATTGCATACGTTCTTCTGGAAGTTCTGTAATCGGCAATTGTTTTGGCAGATAAATATTTCCAAGTTCATATAAACGAACATTTTTGTTTCTTCTATTTAAATTTGTAGCAAGAGACATCAACATTCCATTAAGCGAAATTGTTCTCATAATACTGAAGTCTTCTCCAAGTGGATTCATAATTGTCACCACTTTTCGTAAGTCTGATTCTGCAGGAATTAATAATTTATCAAATACTTTAGGGCTTTCGAATGAATAGGTCATTCCTTGGCTAAATCCACAGAATTCTGCTACATTTCTTGCTAATTCTTCCATTCTTAATTTGAATGAAATCTTACCTGTTGTAGCAGCCCCACTTGGCAATGTAGTCGGAATATTATCATATCCAAAGAATCTAGCTACTTCTTCTGCCAAATCCGCCGTGCGGAACAAATCATGTCTAAATGTCGGTGTGATCACTTCATTTGATGCTTCATCATATGTTAACCCTACTTTTGCAAAGTAAGCAAGCATATCTTCTGCACTAATATCTGTTCCTAATAAGTCGTTGATTTTCTCTGGTTGGAATGGAATACGCACTTCCTCTTTCTTCTTGCCATATACATCAACCATTCCACCTACCACTTCTCCAGCGCCCATCTCTTCGATTAATTGACAAGCTCTATTGATTGCTGCTTCTGCATTATTCGGATCTAATCCTTTTTCAAATTTACCAGACGCATCTGTTCTCAAGCCAACTTTTTTGCTTGAAAGACGGATATTCGTTCCATCAAAGCATGCTGATTCAAATAACATTGTCTCAACGGTATCTGTAATCATTGAATTCTCTCCACCCATGATTCCAGCAATCCCAATTGATTTCTCAGCATCGCAAATCATTACAACACTTTCATCTAATTTACGTTCTTGTCCATCTAATGTTGTAAATGTTTCCCCAACATGTGCGTTGCGAACGATGATTTCATTTCCTGCGATTGTCGATAAATCATATGCATGCATCGGTTGTCCAAATTCTTCCATTACATAGTTTGTGATATCAACTAAATTGTTGATTGGGCGTATTCCCACTGATGCTAGTCTTCTTTGCATCCATTTTGGAGACGGTCCAATTTTAATATTTTTTACAACTCTTGCACAGTAACGTGGGCAAAGTTCTGCATGTTCTACACTTACCTTGATATAGTCATGTGCATCTTCATTATTACCAGTAGCTGTAACAACTGGTGGATGGAATTCTTTCCCAAATGTTGCTGCCGCCTCTCTTGCAATTCCAACTACACTGAAACAATCCACACGGTTAGATGTTACTTCATATTCTACAACAACATCGTCTAATCCCATCACTGCTACTGCATTGTCGCCAACAGTTACATCATCACCAAAAATATAGATTCCATCTTCTGGCGCATCTGGATACATGTCTCTTGTAGAGCCAAGCTCTTCTACGGAACACATCATTCCACAACTTTCGATTCCACGAAGTTTTCCTTTTTTGATTTTAATTCCGCCTTTTGTCACGCTACCGTCGTGACCACCAGCAACACGGCCACCGTCAAGAACGACTGGAATCTTCGCTCCTTCAAATACGTTTGGTGCTCCTGTTACGATTTGTACTGTTTCTGTTCCAATATTCACTTGACAAACTACTAATTTGTCAGCATCTGGGTGTCTCTCTATTTTATCGATCTGACCTACTACAATCTTCTCTAAATCTGCATCTAACTTTGTATATCCTTCCACATTTGTACCTGAAAGAGTCATCCCGTCCACATACTCTTGTGTACTAACATCCAAATCAGGCACATATGCCTTAATCCATGATATTGATGTATCCATTTATAAATCCTCCTATTTGCTTTTACTTAAACTTGTATTTTCTTATTATGGTTTATTTTGCTTTCTCTAATTTTGCTAATGTATGATTCTACTCAACCACATTATAATTAGAATTGCTTCAAGAAACGAATATCATTCTCATATAATAATCTCATATCATCGATTTCATATTTCAGCAATGCGATACGCTCTAATCCTACACCGAATGCGAATCCTGTATATTCTTCTGGATCAATTCCACACATCTCTAATACATGAGGATGTACCATTCCACAGCCTAATATTTCAATCCAACCTGATCCTTTACAGAAACGGCAACCTTCTCCACCACATTTAAAACATGTCACATCTACTTCTGCACTTGGCTCTGTAAATGGGAAATGGTGTGGTCTAAATTTCGTAGCTGTTTCTGGTCCAAATAATTCTTTTACAAATACATCTAATGTTCCTTTTAAATCCGAAAATGAAATCTTCTTGTCGATTACAAGTCCTTCTATCTGATGGAACGATGGTGAGTGTGTAGCATCCACTTCATCTGAACGGAATACGCGTCCTGGTGATAGAATACAGATTGGTAGTTTCCCACCTTCCATAATACGTGCTTGCACTGGTGATGTCTGGGTTCTAAGTACGATATCTTTCGTAATGTAGAACGTATCTTGCTCGTCTTTCGCTGGATGATTTTCAGGAATATTTAACTTCGCAAAGTTATATTCATCGTATTCAACTTCTGGACCCTCTACTACTTCATAACCCATACCTACAAAAATGCGCTCCACTTCTTCTAATGCAATTGTATTTGGATGGCGATGTCCCATATTCATCTTCTTCGCTGGTAATGTTACGTCAATCACTTCTTCTTTTAATTTCGCTTCACGAATCACACGTTCCATAGCAACTTTCTTTTCTTCTAACAACCCTTCGATTGCTTCACGTGTTTCATTCACCATCTGTCCAACTTTTGGTCTATCTTCTGGAGATACATCTTTCATCCCTTTCAGAACGGCTGTTAACTCTCCCTTTTTCCCTAAATATTTTACTTTCACATCATTTAATTCTTCTGGTGCTTGACATGCACTAATTTGAGCCAATGCTTCTTCTTTGATTTTCTGTAATTTTTCTTTCATCATCTTTTCCTTTCTATTATAAAAAAATCCCCGTCCCTAAAAGGGACGAGGTTAATCGCGGTACCACCCTAATTCCTACTACACTTTCGTATAATAGACACTTGAGTCTGCGTAACGTGCAGTTCCGTCATATCCTACTCAATGAATACTCTAATTGCCAATCTGACAATTCCTCTTCATTCTATTCAAAAATGAAGCTCCCGTGGGAAATTCAATCACTATCTGAACCAAAGGAATCTCACAGCTTATAAATTCCTCTCTCTGATGGAAAATAGTTCTCTACTATACACGTTCAACGCTTTTATTTATTCAGTTACTTCTGTATTTTCATACAAGTTTTATTCTATCACAGGTTCTTTAATTGTCAAGAAGAAAATCTTATCCCATTTCTCCTCGTAACTATTCAGTATAAATTTATTGATTAACATCCGTAACGGTCATAACTACCCTCGCAACCTACTATCACCTCTCTTTTGTGTCTCCGCATTATTGTGTGGATGAAAACAAAACTCGCTTACGCTCAAACAGTTGTTTTCATTCACTGCAGTCGACACAAAAGAGAGGTGATGTACGTAATGGTTTCTTCGGGTAGCTATGACCGTTACTGCTTTTATCAATAGATAATATTTCCCTACGAGTACAATCGGCTTCATGGGCGAATTGCAATTTGCGACATCGCTTCATGAAGCCAATTGTATTGATAACGTGCTTACGCAAGGTTCGAAAGTGTTGATATCTGAAAACGCATATTCCACTACCAGTGACAATTCACGTTAAGAAGTTACAATACTACTTACAACTAATTGTGAGCGGCAAGCAACTGTTTGAACGCGTAGCGTGAGTTTTGCGTGAGCGAACATATAGATGTTGCAAGTAGTATTGTAGCTTTAGTGGTCACAGATATTGGAATATGCGTTTTCAGATTTAATTACATGTATGAATCATGTGTAAGCCCCTAGATACAACCATGGCTGAGTCATTACTCCTCATCTACTTTCTTTTCTTCAATACCACATAACTGACTCCACCACCGACAGCTAAGAGACTTGTTATAATCAACACGAATATTCCTACCTTCGTTGATCCATCTTCTGCTTCCGTAATCACGGATGTGTCTGCATTTGATGCTGTTTCCTCTGTGTCCGATTCTATTTCCTCTGCATCTGATTCAGTTTCCGCTACATTTTCTTCTGTGTCATCTGTAATTGCATCACTTTCTAACTCAGTTTCATTTTCTGTAGTATCTGTGCTTGTCGTACTGTTTGTGCTGGTAGTGCTATCTGTGCCTGTAGAACTGTCTGCACTTGTGGAACTATCCGTGCTTGTAGTACTATCCGTACTTGTGGAACTGTCCGTGCCGGTAGAACTATCCGTGCTTGTGGAATCATCTTCGCTTGTGGAATCATCTTCCATTACTGTTAGGATACCCGTCATATAAGTAATGATATAATTTGCACTAACTCCACCGAATGGAGTTATGGTGTAGGTGCCACTTTCACTGAATGTACCACTCTCGCTAATGCTTGCATCACTG
>JAWXVA010000145.1:0-5095 GCA_044425815.1 Eubacteriales bacterium | reverse complement strand
TTAATTGGGTAATAAAGCATGAATGGTTCTGTGAATACATAAGATATGTGTAAGATTTGCAGAATTGCAGAATATAAAATAAACGAACGTTATGCTTTGTGTTGATTGTATCAGAATAATTGCTCCTATGCAAGATGTTCTATTCCGAGTTCTCGGCTTTTCCATTTCCATTTCGCGAAAAAATTTTAAAGATTTCAACTTGTTACAGCATTAATTTCACTACCTTATTAATCAACACTAAACTTCAACGTCTCAAAATCACCCTCAAACCGAGCTTTATTCCCTTCATATTCCCAGCAAATCGTTATCTTATTTCCTTTTGAATCTATTGCAATATCTGCATCAAAATGAAATGCTTTGCATTTGTTTCTAAATTTGATTAATTCTAATTGTTTTTTCACAACTTCTTTGTGCAGTATTCTTTCTATATCTACATTAGAGAGATTTGTACGATTAATTTCTTTATGACCACCTGCTCCTGCTCTTTCTACAGCTTTATGGTCATTTTCTCCTGCAAATACATCTAAGTACCAGATTTGTGGTTTCCCTGGCATAAAGAGTTGTAGCGCTCGAGCAAATAACATTTTCTTATCATCTTCTCCTAACGCACTGTAATATGTCGCATTTACTTGATAATATACATTCTTTTGTCCGTGAAGATTCTTTACATAACCACCTCGATTAACAACTATATCTATTAAGGCTTGTATACGTTCCTCTGGTATTAACCCTTGCAAATCCAGTAGCGGTATTCCATCATGACATCCAAGCATGTTAACAACCTTCATTTTTTTAGAAATAATTTCTTCGCCCCATTGTTGAAGCATTGTTCCATTTTTTTCTTCCAATGCATCTATAATTAAACCAGGCAAGAAAAAATCATATATCATATAGCCTTTTTGTGCTACTTCATTATACACTTGTTCTCGATAACTTGCGTGTATTTCCGGTAATAATTCAACATTATTTTTATCTGCCAATTTACGGACTCCTGCTAGTAAATCCCATGTGCCTGGATTATTCAAGAAATTCTTTTCTCCTGGTTCTTTGGGTCCATATGCAAATGCATCTAATCTTACAATCGAAGCCCCATACTCAGACAATTGCTTTAATGTTTCTCCATAGTAATCCCATACCAACTCCGATTCTATGTTCAAGTCCATTTGCCCCAAATATTTTCTCTTTGATTCAAGAAACTCAACTACTTGTATTTTGTATTTATCCAAACGTCCTAACTCCAAGGTTTTTGGGTTCTTAGCAGCCAGTAAGTGCTCATTCACTTTCACTGTAATCTCATACGCCATTTGATATTGTACACCACATGCATCCATTAATTCTTGTACATCAACTATGGGATATTGAATTTCTTGGTAAAATGTATTCCAATAAGGAACTTCCTTCCCATCTGGCATACGAACCATTAGAATTGGTAATCCTGGTTTTCTAAAGAACATTTTATCTATATGCTCTTGATAAGGTTGAATGTAGCCCTCTTCCGTCATCTCACCATTATCTTTCCAAAACTCATTCCACTGGATGAAAAAATCTTTATATTTAGAATTTTCACCATTTTTTATAATATCTTGAAATTCTTTTGATAATACAGAGGCATGATTAAGAATAAAATCCAATTTTAAATCCATTCCCATATTACTAAGTTTTTCTAAATCCTCTTGCTTAGCTAATAAATCATTTAATCCATAATCTATTACAGAAAATCCACGATCTAAATCTGTGTGATATAGACTTGGCAGTATATAAAATGATTGAAACGCTTCTGCAAATTCATCTTTTTTTAAAACTTGTACTATATCCGCTAACGTGCCACCCATACTGTCAGGATATGCATTTAACATAGGTCCGTTATCTAACTTTTTTTGTAAATCAGCCATACTACACCGCCTTTGCATTATTCCTATCACACAACTCTTGATAGCTCAATAGTTCTCCACTTTTTGCAACTATAATTTTTGCTTTTTCTGCTTGTTTTTCAAGCAATCTTTGTTCTATATCAAGAACGGTCATAATAAATGGACTATCTACTCCACCATCTCGATTTCTCATTCGTCGATGTGCCAATGTTTCTTCTGGAGTACTATTTAATAAAACAGGAATATCCACACCTACTAGATTATCATTATTTCCATGTGTCCATTCAACAACAAGAACAGAAATATCCGAAAAATCAATTTCTTCAAACCATAATTCCGATTCAGTACGCCCCATTCTTTTAAGCCAAATCTTCTCCTTGCCGTCTTTAAATTGTTCTATAATCTCATTAACACTATCGAAATTTGTCTCATTAGTTGTTCCTAAATATCCTTCTAATCCAGATCTTCCACCTTCTATGTACGAACTATACCAATCATATTTCTGGCAATACGTTACGTTAGCATCATCATTTTTTTCTTGTAATTCATTAATAATATTAGCTCTTTCTTTCGTATATACTCCATCCACTAACATTTTCTCAATTCCATTGATTCGAAATATGCGCAATCGCTCAGCATCATTGTACATCGGAATTCTATGTGGATAATTATCTCCCGACATCGTATAGCTATCGATTCCCATACTTGTCAAATAATAGGATAGTAAGGATGCTGTTTCTGACTTTCCTACCCCTGATCCTCCGCATACCGAAATAACTAGTTTATCTTCTTTTTTATTTTCTAACAACACTTTCATATTTTCTAACAATACTGGAAAAATCACACTTGCTTTCTCTACATGACCGCTTTCGATTTTCACCTTATCCCCTGGCATATCTCCATGTGTAATATTTTCTATAAGAGTTGGTGCTGTCCAGCTACTATTTTCATTGATTAATTCTAACATAGTCATCCTATTTCTCCTTGTATTCGTTCTCTATTTATAATCTTTATATTATTTCATTTATTTATACCAATAGAATCCCTACACCTCTTAACACCATGATGTTATATTTAAGATGTAAGGATTCATAACTACTTCCAGATTTGATTTTCTGTCTTTATTACTTCAAAAGGATTTGCCAATGCTTCATCCATCTTTAGACACAGATACATATCTTGCAGTGCTTCTTTTAAACTATAAAACTCAATTCCGTTCTCTATGTAATCTCGCATTTTGAACATACATGTTGCTACTGCAATTTCATCATCATTTAATCTTGGATTTCCGAACGGATTTTTATATAAGAATTCTTCTCCAAGCATTATCCCATAATGTGACCATTCTTGATTTCCATAAACACCCATATCAATTCTTCGAAGTTCTTGAGTTACTGGAAGGTTTTCAGATGTTAGGTAACGTATGCTCATATCATCAATTTCTCCACGTGTTCCCTGAATCCCCAATTGTCTAGTTCTAATGAATGAATGATATTGTGCTGGATCCGAAAAATCAAAATATGCTACTTTCCCATTTTCAAATTCTAATGTTAAGCGATCTCGAGACCCTTTCTTTATTTCACCATCAAAAACCATTCCTCCTCGACCAAAGGTTTCTGTTATATCAAACCAATATCTCTTACCAATTACTGTGCAATTCTCATATTCTAGCCCTAGAATACGACGAATTATGCTAATCCCATGATATCCGTGCAAAGCTGATATATTAATATTCTGAACTTCACCTAATTTACCATCATGTATTGCCTTCAACCATGACGCATATAGTGGCTGTGCAAAATATTGTTCTGCCACTTGTATTTTAGCATCATGCTTTTTGCTAGAATTCCAAACACGCTCTAACGCTTCAACGCTTTCTCCAGGTGGGGTTTCACATAGAACTGGCATCTGTTTTTCAAATAATCTTGGAAGATATTCCGAGATTATTCCTCGTTTGATAGATAACACTACAAATTCTGGTTCTGTTTCACATAATTCTTCCAATACATTAACAACAGGTACATCAAACTTATTGCTAAACTCGACCCCTTTTTCATAATCCCTTATTAATACAGATGTCATTTCAAACACTTCTGGTAATGCCTTTGCTATTCTAATATAGAATTCAGCTCTCCATCCAGAACCTATAATTCCAAATTTAATTCTAGTCATTTCATATCCCCCTATGGCACATCGTATCCACGTGATGCTGCTAGTATTTGATACCACTCATCGTATGAAAGTGTAATTTTCGTTGCATCTACTGCGGATTTAATTCTTTCAATATTCATGCTACCAGTAATAGCTGCTATATTTACAGGATGAGTAAATAACCAAGCATACATAATTACATCTACTGCAACATTATGAATGGATGCTATTTCTTCTAAACACTTCATGATGCGGATGGACTGCTCATTTTCACCTGCAAACATAGATCCCCCACCTAATGGTGACCAAGACATAAGTGGCATTCTACGACTAAATGCATGATCTGTTACTCCATTAAAAAAGTTATCAACATTTTTCACCGATAATTCCATTTGATTTGTCACAAGCTTAGTATTCATGAAGCATTGAAGTGCATCAACTTGATGTGGCATATAATTAGAAACTCCAGCGTTAAGAATTTTCCCCTCTTTCATTAGCCTTTCTAATACATCTGCTGTCTCTTCAGGATTTGCTAGTGGATCTGGACGATGTACCAATAATAAATCAATATAATCCGTTCCTAATTTCATTAATGAAGATTCCACTTCTCGTAAAATATTCTCTCTAGTAGAATTATAGTAAATCACCTTGTTATTTTCACTATTCGGTAATGTAATCCCTGTTTTAGTAATGATTTTCATCTTTGTTCTCAACTCAGGTGCTTTTTTTAATACTGCATCCCCGAAGAATCCTTCACAAGTGTAACCACCATATACAGGAGCATGGTCAAATGTATCGCATCCCATTTCCATACAGTCACGGATAAATTTATTAAATTCTTGTTCATTCATTCCTGAATCTTTTACTCTCATGCACCCTACCACTACTTGTGATATTTCTAAATTATTACTCATTTTGATTTGTTTCATATCTCTCTCCTATTCTTTCACGCCACCTGTTGTTATTCCTGCAATAATCTTCTTTTGGAAAATCAATACAAGTATTATTAATGGTACTGTTACTACTACTGAACCTGCAGCCATATCTCCCCAAGGCAATTCATAATTGCTAGG
>JAWXVA010000144.1:0-5125 GCA_044425815.1 Eubacteriales bacterium | reverse complement strand
AGCACAATCGATTATACAGACGGCATTAGGTGGATATCAGAGCTCACAGGAACTTATGATGCCAGGCGGTCGTGTATATGAGCAAAGAAATTTTATTTATGATGCGATTTGTGATATACCAGGGCTGTCAGCAGTGAAGCCGAAAGCAGGATTCTATATTTTTCCTAAAATTGATGTTCAGAAATTTAATATTACGGATGATGTACAATTTGCATATGATTTATTGAAACAGAAAAAGATCTTAATCACACAAGGTACGGGATTCAACTGTAGTCAGCCAGACCATTTTAGAATTGTATATCTACCGAATTTAATTACGCTAAAAGAGGCAGCAGATGGGATTGCAGATTTCTTGAGTACATATAAGCAGAAATAATCGAAGTATTGCTAAAAAGAACTATAATAAGATAAATAGGAGACTATCTGGATGCGTACGGTAGTCTCTTTTTGTATGTCACGAAGCGACTATATCTTACGTTGGTAATAAAAGTGAATAAAAATTAGCAGAATTAAATTGTAGTATTTTGTCGGCAATGATATACTAAATGAAAGTGACATATTTACATTGAAAATATAATATGTTAAAAATATCAAAACAGAAGGGAAGGAAAGGATATGGGACTTATTAAAGCAATATCAGGAGCTGTTAGTTCAACATTAGCAGACCAATGGAAAGAGTATTTCATGTGTGAGGCAATCGATAAAGATGTGCTAATGGTTAAAGGAGTGAAGAAGACAGGATCTAATTCATCTAACACAAAAGGCTCAGACAACATTATTTCAAATGGATCTGTAATAGCAGTAGCAGATGGACAGTGTATGTTAATCGTGGAACAAGGTAAGGTTGTAGAGGTTTGTGCAGAGCCAGGAGCATTTACATATGATAGTTCATCAGAACCAAGCATCTTCTATGGAAGTTTGGGCGAAAGTATTATCAATTCTTTCAAGACAGTAGGTAAGAGATTTACATTTGGTGGAGATGTTGGGAATGACCAACGTGTTTACTATATGAACTTAAAAGAGATTTTAGCAAATAAATATGGTACAGCAACACCAGTACCATTTAGAGTTGTAGATAATAATATCGGCTTAGATATTGATATAGCGATTCGTTGTAATGGAGAATATTCATACAAAATCACAGATCCAATTCTATTTTATACAAATGTATGTGGGAATGTATCTGTTCAATATGATCGTAGTGAAATAGATAGTATGTTGAAGACGGAATTAATGACAGCTTTACAACCAGCATTTGCAAAGATTTCAGATATGGGTATTAGATATTCTTCATTACCAGGACATACAGAAGAATTATCCACTGCATTGAATGAAATCCTTTCTGCAAAATGGAAAGATCTTAGAGGGTTAGAAATCGTATCATTTGGGGTGAATTCAGTAAGCGCACCAAAAGAAGATGAAGATATGATTAAAGAACTTCAAAGAACAGCAGTATACAGAAATGCGAACATGGCAGCAGCAAGAATGGCTGATGCACAAGCAGAAGCAATGGTTGCGGCAGCAGGTAATGAAGGCGCAGGAGCGATGATGGGATTCATGGGAATGAATATGGCACAGAATGCTGGCGGAATGAATGCAACACAATTGTTCCAAATGGGTCAGCAACAACAGCCACAACAACAGGCACCTCAGCAGCAAGCTCCGATGCAACAGGCACCACAACAACAAGCACCTCAACAGACAGCTCCAGCAGCTGGAGGATGGACATGTGCATGCGGCGCAACGAATACAGGAAAGTTCTGTATGGAATGTGGCGGAAAAGCACCTGTAAGCAATGAATGGACATGCGCTTGTGGCACAACCAATACTGGTAAGTTCTGTATGGAGTGTGGACAATCAGCTAGTCCTAAGACGTTCCAATGTGATAAATGCGGATGGAAGCCAGAGGATCAAACGAAAGTTCCAAAGTTCTGTCCAGAATGTGGGGATATATTCGATGAGCACGATAGAAAATAATACCAAAATAAATGATGTAGAGCAGTATAAATGCCCGAATTGCGGTGGTAGTATAGAGTTTGATTCCAAAACACAACAGATGAAGTGTCCATACTGTGATTCAGAATTTGATATGCAGACATTAAAAGATTTAACGAATATCAATAGTACTGAAGAACTAGATCCAGAATGGGAAGCATATGGAGCAGATAGTGGGAATGGAGATTGGACTCAAGAAGAAAGAGATTCAGTTAGCCGTTACGTATGCCAGTCTTGTGGTGGAGAAATCATTACAGATGTAACAACGGTTGCTAGTAAATGCCCTTATTGCGACAGTCAGGTAGTAATTGCATCAGAATTAGCAGGAGCATTTCGACCAGATTTGCTTATACCGTTCAAATATGATAAGAAAGCTGCGAAAGAATCATTGTATGGATTCTTCAAGAATAAGAAATTATTGCCAAATTGTTTTAAAGAAGAGACACATATAGAAGAGATACAAGGGATTTACGTACCATTTTGGCTATTCAATTGTACAGCAGATGGGAAAGCAGTCTTTTCGGCAACAAAGATGAAGCGTTGGAGTGATTCTAATTATAATTATACCAAGACAAGTCATTATGCAGTAACTAGAGCTGGAGAAATGGAATTCGTTAAGGTACCTGCAGATGGTTCAGAGAAGATGGATGATACATTGATGGAATCCATTGAACCATACAATTATGCAGATGCAGTTGATTTTCAGACAGCATATCTATCTGGATATTTAGCAGAGAAATATGATGTGACATCAGACCAAAATCAATCTAGAATTAACGAACGAATTGTTAGTAGTTTGATGACAAAACTCAAAGGGACAGTTCATGGATATAGCACAGTAGTTCCAGGGCACAAGAGTATTGCAGCTAAGAATGGAGAAATCCAGTATGCGTTATTACCAGTTTGGATGCTTAATACAAAATACAAAGGAAAGAACTATGTATTTGCAATGAACGGACAGACAGGTAAATTCGTAGGAGACTTGCCGATTGATCAAGGAAAAGCAGTGAGATACTTTATGAAGGCCTATGCAATATGTGCAGCGATAGGTATCATTATTACGATGTTTATATAGGAGGAGAGAACGTGAAGAAAATAGCATTAGTTATTACAGTTATGATAGCTTGTCTTTTTACTACGACTCTCTGCATGGCAGCATCGGATGAGTATAGAGTATATGATTATAGCGATTTATTAACGGATGAGGAAGAATCAAAATTAGAAATAGCAATACAAGAAGTACAAGAGTCATTAGCTTTTGATGTTGTAATCTTAACAGTTGATGATCTTGAAGGGTACACAGCAGAAGAATATGCAGAAGGATTCTATTTGCAGAATGACTTCGGTTACAATGATACAAGCGATGGAGTGATTTTTCTTGTAAGTATGGGAGAAAGAGATTGGTACATAGCGACAGAGGGTCAAGGAGACTTCGCAATTAATGATTATTGCTTGGATCAGGTAGAAGACGATATCATACCACATTTGAGTGATGGGAATTATTACAAAGCTTTTGACGAATTTGTGGAAATGACAGATATCTTTGTGACACAAGCAGCTTCTGGCACTGCCTATACATACGATAATCAATATAAGACTTTAGGAGATAGAGTGATTCCAATTCTAATTGCATTGGGAATAGCACTTATTATTGCAGGACTTTATTTGTACACACTAGTGAAAGCAATGAGCAATGTGCAGAAGCAAGGACAGGCCAATGCTTATATTAAGCAGAATTCTTTTAATGTATATGAAAAGAGTGATCGTTTCTTGTATTCTAACGTAACCAAAACGAGAAGAGAGAAGAAAAGTAGCGGTGGTTCAGGCGGTGGTAATGGCGGCGGCAGTTCAGGCGGTCGTGGTGGTAAATTCTAAGAAAGGCAGTTTTAATTCCATTATAGATTTACCAGATAAGACATACAGATAAGTAGAATCAAGTGAAGATAAAAGAAGATAAAAGAAGAGCATGATAGTTACTGAAGAAATTTCAGATAGTAATCATGCTCTTTATTGTATATAGATTATCATCTATAGTATTTTATAAGATTTTAGTAGTCCATTTCGAACAATCCCATACTTCATTTACAACATCACGATAGAATTCAGGCTCATGACAAATAAGCAAGATACTTCCACGATATTCAAGTAAGGCTCTTTTTAATTCTTCTTTCGCATCAACATCTAAATGGTTCGTAGGCTCATCTAGTAACAGAATATTTGTATTACGGTTAATGAGCTTGCAAAGACGAACTTTCGCTTGTTCACCTCCGCTAAGTACACGGAATTGACTTTCAATATGCTTCGTTGTTAGGCCACACTTTGCTAGGGCAGAACGAACTTCATATTGTGTAAAGGAAGGGAATTCTTGCCAGATTTCTTCAATACAGCTATTACGATTTTCACCTTTAGTTTCTTGTTCAAAATATCCAATTTCTAAATTCTCGCCTCGTTCACAAGTACCTGAAAGTGCTGGGATGATATCGAGGATACTCTTTAACAGTGTTGTTTTACCAATTCCATTGGCACCTACAAGTGCAATCTTTTGTCCACGTTCCATAGCGAGAGAAAGAGGGCTTGAAAGCGGTTCGTTTTTATCGTAACCTACGACCATATCTTGCGTTTGGAAAATATATTTGCTAGGAGTTTTGCCGTAACGGAAGTTGAACTCTGGCTTTGGTTTCTCAGAAGCCAATTCGATCATATCCATTTTGTCTAATTTTTTCTGGCGTGACATTGCCATGTTACGAGTAGAAACACGGGCTTTATTTCTAGCAACAAAGTCCTTTAGTTCGCCGATTTCTTGTTGCTGCTTGCGGTATGCAGCCTCTAATTGAGATTTCTTCACAGCATAGACTTCTTGGAATTTGTCATAATCCCCTACATAGCGATTTAATTCCTGATTCTCCATATGATAAATTAGGTTGATAACGCTATTAAGAAATGGAATATCATGGGAAATGAGAATAAAAGCATTCTCGTATTCATTCAAGTAACGCTTCAGCCATTCAATGTGTTGCTCATCTAAATAGTTAGTTGGCTCATCTAGTAATAGAATTTCGGGTTTCTCTAATAAAAGCTTAGCGAGAAGAACTTTCGTACGCTGTCCGCCACTTAGGTCAGAAACTTCCTT
>JAWXVA010000143.1:0-5311 GCA_044425815.1 Eubacteriales bacterium | reverse complement strand
GCAATGAAAGAGATCCACTATAAGCGAACAATTAGAAGCATCGAACGAGGAATTAAGAATTCTACTGATCTTAAGAT
Organism: Eubacteriales bacterium; assembly: GCA_044425815.1. Lineage (GTDB taxonomy): Bacteria > Bacillota > Clostridia > Lachnospirales > Lachnospiraceae > CAUPWF01. The sequence continues at coordinate 5,234 of JAWXVA010000143.1, read as the reverse complement.
GGCTCTAAGTTCCGCGCTAGATAACGTAGTAACAGCAGCTAAAGCAGAAGCAGGAACGTTCTGGTTCTACGAGCGCGATAAGGATGGAAGAATCCGTCCATTTGCAGTGTATGGCGGTGGTGATTTAGGAGACTTTTCACTAGAATTAGGAGAAGGTATCGCAGGGAAGGTAATTGAAAGAGGAAAAGAAATTATTGTAGAAGACTGTACATCCGATCCAAGATGGCAAGGCAAGGCAGATGCGAAGACAGGATTCGTAACCAAGAGTATGATCGTAGTACCACTAAAGACTACAGAATATACATTTGCATGTATCCAGATTATCAACAAAACAAGCGGTGATTTCTACGATGCACAAGATCTTCTATTCGTAAAAGAACTAGCTACATTTACAGCAGGCATGTTCGAAAGCTTAGGATTCATCAAACAATCCGCAGCTTCGGCTAATAAATCAGAGAACACTGGAGTTGCATTTGCAGAATTAATGGCGAGAAAAGACGAAGTAGAAATGGAAATCCTACTACGTTCTATTAAAGAATTCGCAGACCTAGGAGTCAAAGACCAACAGTTAGTAATACAAGGTATGAGAGATATCCACGGTATATTTAGACGTAATCGTAAGCGTGGACGTTAAAAGTAAGTTATTAGAGGAAAGGTTAAAATGTAGAATGAAGAGACGAATCGGCGTTATCATAATGTGCACCATACTAGCAACATCTCCGATCTCTGCATTGGCAGCAGATGATTATACTGGAAAGGTCATCACCATGGAGAAGCAAGAGGGTGAGACATTCTTCGAGAATGCAACAGGGCGCGCACTTGAGATAAGAGATAGTGGAAAGCTATACAATGGGTATCAAGCTTACACCGAAGATGGATATATCTGGATTGTTCTGGATGAGAACGGTGTCCTGAGGATGGATCTTGATACCAAGGTAAAGATAGAGAAGACGGGAAATAATTTAGAAGTAATGCTAGAAGAAGGAGAGGTATTCTTCAACATAAGTGAAAGCTTCGCAGAAGATGAGACATTTACAATTAGTACCTCTACAATGACAACAGGGATTCGAGGTACAGCAGGTGCCGTATCTAGTAACATCCAAGAAGAAGGAACTAGAATAGAGAAAGTACAGCTCTACGAAGGTAGTGTAGAGATTAAGACAAGAGGTGCCAATGACGAAAGCCAAGAAATAGCGAACCAACTTCATGCTGGACAAGAGTACTCACATGAATCTAACTCAGAGGGTAGCAACTTGGAGAATCCGCAATTACGCGACTTAACCGCCGATATGGTAAGCGGTTCCGTCGCAGATGAGATGCGTAATTCTGAAGAATTACAAAATAAAATATTAGATGTAATTGATGGAATGGATGAGGATACTTTGAATGAGATTATAGGATCAGCAGACCAGAAAGTAGCGGATGATAAAGAAGCTAGAAATAAGAAACAGGCAGAGAAAGAAGCGTTGATAGCAGAGTCACTCGCTAGCTTGGAAGAATTAGCGAAAGTGGAAATTTCATCAGATACTGGTTCAAGTTCAAGTAGCAGTACGAGCACAGATGAAAGTGTAGACGATAGCACCACAAGCTCAGATACATCGACAAGCGCTGTGGCAATTACCGTATCCTTCTATTATTATTCAGAAGACGGAACCACATTGAAACTATTCTCTACACAAGATGGAACGTCTGATGTAGTACCAACAAAGCCAGTGATACAGCCAGCAGCATCTGGAGATTGGACCTTGTCAGATGGAACAGTGTACGACTTTAGCACACTACTGACAGCAGATACAACATTAACGTGGGTAACCACGGTAGAATAGAGCAGACTATAGGCAGCTAATAGAAATATTAGGCTGCCTATTGGTGCTTGATAGAACAAGAAAGTTACCGCAAGTTACTAAGCAAGTTACAGGGGGAAGCAGTATGAAGAGGGAATGGAGAGTATTAATTATATTGGCGATATGTGTGTCCGCGCTTACGATGGTGATTAGCCTTTCATCAGGTGGAAGTACGTTGAATAACTACTTTTCGGATTTCTTGTATGACAGGACTTCTCCAGAACAGGGAGAATGTATCGTTATTGGGATTGACGAGTATGCGTTAGATCAATTAGGATCATGGCCATGGTCGAGGGATATTATGGCGGATGTGATAGACATTCTTAATATGGATCCAGATGCTCAGCCAGCAGCGATTGGTGTGGATGTTATTTTTTCAGGGGAATCAGATGAGTACGCCGATGATAGATTGGCGGAATCTATCGCAGATAGTGACAATGTAATACTAGCTTGTTCTGCAAGTTTTGCGGCCCAATTAGTAGAAGATAGTAGTGGCATTCTCTACATGGATGACTTCCAGATTACGGAAATGACTTACCCATATGAATTATTTCAGACAACTATCGGACATGTAAATGCTATGTATGACACCGACGGAATTCTTAGGCATCATCTCTGGTCTGTGGAATACGAAGGCGAAACAACATATTCATTTCCATATGAGGCGTACAAGCTATGGTGTGATGCAAATGGAGTAGAAGCGGACTTTGAACCTGATACAGACAGTAGAGGGTTCTGGTATGTGGAATACAGCAGAGAACCAGGAGATTATTATGCATATTCGGTTATGGATATTATCGAAGGGAATTATGATCCCGATTTACTCAAAGACGCAGTCGTACTTATTGGAACCTATGAAGCAAGCTCCATGGATTACTTCATCACTTCGGCAGACCGTTCGGAGAGGATGTATGGAATCGAATACCTTGCAAATGTAACGGATGCTATGATTCGTGGGTTGTCGAAACAACACGTAACAAATGGACTTATGGTATTTGTAGCGATTTTTATATTTGGATACACGTTATTATTATTTAAGAGACCGATACGCCAAGGGATTATCATTTACATCGGAATCAATATGGTAACACTACTTGCGTATTTAGGCATATATGAATTAGGAATAATCCTAGAACCGTTGTGGTTACTAGTAGGATATGCAATCGGTGGGATAGCTAGCCTTGTGTATCATTATTTGACAGAGAATAGAAAACGAAAATATATCACAAGTGTATTTTCTAGATATGTGGACAAGGATATTATTAAGCAATTATTGAAGGAAGATTCCGAGTCGCTAGGGTTAGAAGGAAAAGAATGCAATATTGCAATTATGTTTATAGATATTCGTGGATTTACAACCATGTCGGAGAAATTAACGCCGATGGAAGTGGTGAAAATGTTGAACAAATATTTGACACTTACAAGCAGTTGTATTAAAAGACACGAAGGGGTAGTAGATAAATTTATCGGAGATGCGACTATGGCATTCTGGGGTGCACCACTTCCATGCGATGATTCTGTGTACAAAGCATGTCAAGCAGCGCTTGACATGGCAGAGCGGGCGCAGAAAATGGACACAGGCGGAGCAGCATTTGGAATAGGAATTCACTATGGCCCAGCCGTAGTAGGAAATATCGGCGCCGAGGATCGTATGGACTTTACTGCAATTGGGGACGCGGTAAATACCACCCAGAGAATCGAATCCAAAGCACCAAAACACACCGTGTACGTAAGTGAGTTAGTTGTGGAGATGTTAGGGGAGAGAATCATCGCCACACCACTAGAAGAGAAATTGTCACTCAAGGGGAAAGCAGAACCAATGCAATTATACGTATTGGAAGGACTAAAGTAGTATAAATATGATAAGGCATCTAAGGGAAACGGTTGGAAAAATATTTATAAAATGGAGTGAGGGATACATGAAAAAGATACTACAAATACTTTTATTATTAACAATAACTTGTGCCATAGCAGGTGCAAATAGCACAGAGATTTACGCAAGTTCCTACGAAGCGCAAGTGACAAGTGCGTCATCACTGGAAGAAATCGCAGCAAATGGTCTCTATGTGTCAGAAGACAATGTGCTCTATATCACAGATTTAGTGACGAATCAGATTTACCAATATAATGGTTCGAAGGTAACGCTAATCGCAGGAAATGCCAACGTCATTATAGGAGAATCGATCGGCGGTTATATCGATGGATATGCAGAGTATGCATTATTTGATGAACCATTTATGGCAGTGCCATGGGAGGGTGGCGTCATCGTAAGTGACTCACAGAACAATATGCTTCGCTATATCGAAGATGGCATTGTAACTACATATGCAGGAAGCCAAGCAGGCGGATACCAAGACGGAACGGCAGCAGATAGTTTATTTGAGAATCCTAGCGGACTAGCCCTTGATGACCAAGGCAATCTCTACATCGCTGACACTGGAAATGGAGCGATTCGCAAAATCGACGCAAATGGCTTAGTTACCACATACGTAGATGGCCTCAATGGACCAAAAGGCTTATGCTGGTACGACGGTAGTCTCTATGCAACAGACATAGAAACCAATGAAATCCTTATGATTACGTCGGGTGTTACAACCGTAATCGCAGGTTCTGCTACGCAAATAGAAGACGAGTGGATTAGTGGCTACGTAGATGGCGCAATCGAAGACGCAACATTTAGCTTGCCACAAGGAATCTACGTGGATGAAACAGGAATCTACATAGGCGACACAGGAAATAACGTAATCAGAACAATTATAGATGGTGTGGTGTACACAAGCTACGCAGAAACAACAATAGGAGAACCAGTAGGAATCGTGATGTACAATGGCGAACTACTCGTAGGAGATCCATTTGCACAGAGCACTACACAGACAGGAGTCACCACAGCTAACATTACAAATATAACAACAAACAGCGCAACAGATGACAAAGATTCTGATCTAGAAATCGAAGAAGTCGGAATGCTCGCTGTAGGTAGCACAACCTCGAACATATGGGGAATATTAGGAGCGGTAATCGTATTTGTATTGGCAGCAGTTGCAATTATCATAGTAGTGGCAACGAAAATGAATAATAAAACAAATGCAAAAACAAACCATAAAACGAACAAGAAATCATAGAAAGGAGACATGGGAAAATGAAAAACATACAACTGAAACAGACAATCAAACAGATATGTAATCAAATACGCAATCAAATCAGAAGTAAAATGGCAGTAGGGATGATGACCATGGCTCTTGTAATGATGGTGGGGGGAGTAGTCTACGCGACGGAAGCGAGTGATGATAGCACTACGACGGTGTCTACATTGGCGGATTTTGTGAATAACCTTAGCTTTGAGCAAGAGACTATTACTCTATCAGAAGAAAATTCTAGTGTTGTAATCGG
>JAWXVA010000025.1:0-28468 GCA_044425815.1 Eubacteriales bacterium | reverse complement strand
AAATATAATAATAATATTTCGTTCCCTTACCAAATACTTTTGCATACTCTTGTAATCGTTCTAATTCTTCAATCCCTACGCACTTATTTTTATATTTGCAAGAGCCGATAATATACTCCTGGCCTTCTACTGGTGTTCCTATAATATCGATTTGAACTTCTTTCTTTTTGGATACATCGCTCCCCCACCACTGTCCAACTTCTGACAATATAATTGGGAGTTCCTCCGCATATTTCAGTAGATATTCTCTACACATTTTCTCAAATACCAATCCCATATAATCCGATAATTGTTCTTTCACCACTCGATCATAAATTCGTTCAAATCGATTCGCATTAATTGCCGATAAATTTTTCGGCACAAATCGATACCAGAATCTAAAAAAATTGTCTTCTATCAAGTAAATTGTTTTCTTGCCTATTTTTTCTGCGATAGGTGTTTCTTTTCGAATAATACCGAGTTCTAACAATACTTTCAAATACTTTGCACATGTTCCCGACTCTATTCCTACTTTCGATGCAATTTCATTTGATTTCGATGCACCATTTGCAATCGCTGTTATAATAGAATTATATACTGCTGGTTCTCGCAACTCTTGTTTCAGTAAATTTTCTGGTTCTTCAAAAAGATAGCTAGAAGAATGGAATAGGTTCTGAAGAAGTGCTTTATCTATATCGCCATGCATCTCTAACTTATTAATATAATGAGGGACTCCTCCCGTAATACCATATACTAGCGCATTCTCTTCCATCGTTTGATTTTCATCAAACAACTGCACTTCTCTATAATCCATTGGCTGTATCCTAAATTGCGCTGTCCGTCTTCCATATAGCGGACTTTCATATCCCAAGACCTGATTCTCCATAAAACTCATAGACGATCCACATAGAATCAAATATAACTTCCCGTTCTGCCATACGTGATCTATCATGTGTTGAAGCCTAGAGGAAATAGACTCTTCTGCTTTTGCTAAATACGGGTACTCATCTATTACCAATACCATTCGCTCATTTTCTGATAATTTTGTTATTTCGTCTAATGCATCTTCATAACTTCGATAAGTTGGGTAATTCAATCTTTCATCACTATTCTTATGCTCATAAATTGCCCGAGATAAGGCCTCTAAATTCTCATACGGAGAAGCGTTTAATGCTGAGAAAAATACAGTTGGCTTATCTTTACAAAATGTGTTAATAAGTGCGGTTTTCCCAATACGCCTTCTTCCATAAATTACAATACATTCAAATCTATCCTTTTCGTATCGTTTATTCATTTCTACTAATTCGTTATCTCTTCCACAAAACATATTTCACACTCCTTCACAGTTTTTTTGAGAGTCATGTTTCACTTACTCGTGATTCACTTTCTTATGATTCACTTTCTTATGATTCACTTTTATTTTATCATAATTTGTTTTACTGTCAAGGTTATTCTCTACCCTTTTAATTCGAATATACAATTTCTCCACCACAAATCGTATATTTTACTTTTCCGTACACTTCTTGTCCAATGAATGGTGAATTACTTGCTTTCGACTCAAATGTTGATACTGTCCATTTCTCATCTGCATCAAATATGACAAGATCTGCTACCGCTTCTTCTGCAATATATCCTTTATCTAGATGATATAATCTGGCTGGATTAAGACTCATTTTTTCCATTAATTGTAGCATAGACAAATGCCCTTCTCGCACTAAGTTCGTAATAGCAAGTGCAAGTGAAGTCTCTAATCCAATCATGCCACTTGGTGCATCTTTAATATCAACTGCTTTTTCTTCTGACGAGTGTGGTGCATGGTCTGTAGCGATAATTTGAATAACATTATTCTTAAGACCTTCAATTAATTTCTGTCTATCTTCTTCTGTTCGAATTGGCGGATTCACTCTTGCTAACGCACCTTTCTCTAGCACAAGCTCTTCTGTCGCCGAAAAATGTTGTGGTGTCACTTCTGCCCATACATCTCCACCCAATTCTTGGGCTAGCTTCACAACATCCACTGAAATGCCTGAACTGATATGTTGTACACTTAATCGTGCGCCTGTTTCCACAGCCAACATACAATCACGGGCAATCATTATATATTCCGCTAATGCAGATGCTCCGCCATAGCCAAGTTCCTCGGCTACTCGACCTTCGTGTACCCCAGGTCTCTTAATATACTTCGGATCTTCCTCGTGCAAACTAATCGGTACCCCTAATCGTTTTGCTTGTTCTAGTGCTTCTTTCACAATTGCATCGTCGGTAAGTGGTAATCCATCATCTGTAAATCCTACCGCTCCATGCTCTTTTAACACGGCAAAGTCCGTAAGTTCTTTTCCCCCAAATCCTTTGGTCACTGCCGCTGTAGTTAGTACATTGATTGGTGTCTTCTTTCCTTTTTCCACAATGTAATCTAATGTTTCTACATTATCCACGACTGGCTTGGTATTAGCCATACAAACTACCGTAGTGAATCCACCTGCTGCCGCTGCGCGTGCTCCCGTATCGATATCTTCTTTGTAAGTAAATCCTGGATCACGAAAATGAACATGGACATCAACAAGCCCTGGCGCAACAATTTTTCCTGTCGCATCAATCACCTCTGCATTCCCTTCTACATCATCATACTTCCCGAATCCTACAATCAGCCCTTTCTCAATTTTAATATCTAAAACTTCATCTAACCCTGTCTTAGGGTCTACGACTCTACCATTTTTTATTATTAGCATCTTTCATCTCCTCTTGTGCTCACTCTACCACAACTCTGTTTCTTCTATAATTTTATAGACTGCTGTATTCTGATACGCTTTATTTTCATTTCTAGCAAATAAAATCACGCCATTTACTGGGGATCGTAATTCACTAAGTACCGTTCCTTCATAGGAATGTATGATTTCCGCAAGTACTTGGCCTTTGTGTACGCGTTCTCCTGCTTTCACCATGCTATCAATAAATCCTGCTTGATCATTTCTCACTGTCACAATATCATGTTTACCCACAATTTTCGAAAGATATCCACCATACCCTTGATAATCCACAATACCTTCTTTCCCTAAAAAGTTTAATATAGAGTTAATGGCCTCGTCCGCACTTTCTTTATCGAGTTCTTGTGTTGTCGTCGTATACATAGAAAATGCTTTCGTCTCCCAAACTTGCCAATTATAATTCAAGGTTGCGGTATCGAAAGGACGTGGTTCATGTGATACTACATATGGCATTCCGAATTCTTTCGCTAATTCTAGAAGGTTCGCATCTACCTCTTCATTTATCTTCATCACACGTACATGAGGGAGGAAATTTCCTGGCATATAAAATGAAGCAAGTTGAATCCCATAGGTATAATCTTTAATTTCTTGAAATAATCCATTGGCAATTCTCTGTGTCGTCTCCCCTTCATTATATCCTGGGAACATACGATTAATATCCGTGTTGTCAATTCCCCAAAAACGTTTCTTACTATTCATAGAATATGGATTTGCTGAAGGTACTACAAGTATCTGCTTCCCTTTTTGTATTCGTCCTAATTCTTCCAATTGTTTTAATTTCTGGATTAATTTGGCACACACATATAATTGCTGATTTTCATTTCCTCGAAGACTTCCCACAATACACGCAGCCTCTTCACCTGAACCAAATGTGTACCCTGTTATTCGGAAATCATCACGATATAGTGCTGGTAATTTAAATATTATTTTCTTATCCATTATATCCTCCTTGCATACACACTCTCTTTTAGAATGCGTCCTAGTAATGATCCTTCGTTAACCACTGGGTATTCTCGTGTTGTAAATAACCATCCTTTCACCGGCGCTATAATTTCTTCTATAACCGTTCCTGTCAGAGGGTTTATAATCGTTCCAATATTATCTCCAATTTCCACATAACTGTTATGTGGTAAATTGCGAACATAGACTCCTGATGCTGGTGCATTTAAGAAACATACGTCATCATAGCCTGCAGATACTACAGGTGTTTTAATTGCCTCTTCCGATGTAGTCGGTGCATCATAGATTCCTAATTGCTTCATCAAACATACAATTCCATCAACGAGTTGGTTGCCATATTCCTTGGTTATTCGCATCCCTATGCCCATTTCCACTACTAACGTCGGAGTCTGTAGACAATTGAGGCTATGTGCAAATGTGGACTCTAATACGGTACTGTCACCATGAACCCACAATAAATCAACATTTGCCTTCTCTGCAAATGGCATAAGCATCTCTCTATGTAATTCATTGATACGTATCTGTGGTACTTCTGTCAAAAACATATTACTAGCATGAATATCAATACACAAATTAGCTCCCTTAATATCTTCTGTAATCTCTGATGCGATATATTCATTCATATCCCCATCTTGACGCCCTGGGAAAATACGATTCATATCCAGATCAAACGCAGGAATTCCTCGCGTAATTGAGTCAATTCCAAATGGATTGAGCGCTGGGTAAATATCCACAATCCCTCGTAGGTGCTCTATATTCTTTTGAATCAATGCCGATAATTGATAGCAAACATATTGCCCTTCTAATTCATCTCCATGAATTCCTGTTACAATACAAATTCTAGGTAACTCTTCTTCCTTCTTAGCACTATCTAGCGGTGCCAAACGCATCTTATTAACGGTGAGAACCTCATCTACAGGAAGTCCCGCCTCAACCACTGTTTTAATCATACTTCCTCCTATTCAAAAAAGGTGCATTGCGCCATCGCAAAACACCTTTGTTCTGTATGTAAATTGTAGCATTCTCAATATGCTCTGTCAATTCAATTTGGCAGATTTGAACGGATACTATATCTCTATATTTCACACTTTTTTGCTGTCACATCTTTGTTGACATATACCCCCTACAGGTATATACTCGTATCAGATTCTATCAATTTGAAAGAGAGGTAATTCTTTGAAAACAGAAATATACAACATCGTCGGTATGCACTGTGCGGCTTGCTCAAGTGCTATCGAACGTGTCACACGCAAAATCAATGGCGTAAGTGTAAGTGAAGTGAATCTTCCGATGAACCGTTTAACTATAACTTATGATGAATCTCTAGTTACTCCAGAGATGATTATGAACAAGATTAAGAAAGCTGGATTTTCTGCCCATTTAAAAAGCGACAAAGAAGAAGTCGTTGTTGAAACTAATGATAATAAATTAAAGAGAGAACGCATGAATTTAATTATATCTATTGTTCTTTCCGCCATCTTGCTATATGTTTCTATGGGACAGATGTTATTTTCGAACATTCCAATTCCCGACATCTTCTCTATGCATACACATCCTGTGAATTTTGCAATCTTACAAATGCTTCTCAGTCTTGGTGTTATATTCTTGGAATCACGATTTTTTGTAAGTGGATTTACTTCTCTGGCACATGGTAATCCTAACATGGATACTCTCGTTGCTATTAGTTCTTCTACTTCTTTCCTCTATAGTTTTGTTATGACACTTTTGATTACCGATAATGCGCATGCAGTTCATAGCCTATATTATGAATCTGCTGCTATTGTATTAGCACTTGTATCTGTCGGAAAATATTTAGAAGGAAAAAATAAAGAAAAGACGAAAAGTTCTATTGAGAAATTAATGAAACTTACACCTGATACTGCTATCCTTGTTGACGACAACGGACAATGGGAAGTTCCAACCAGTCATCTCAAAATAGGCGATACCGTCCTTGTGCAAGCAGGCCAGAGCGTTCCCCTAGATGGAATCGTAACGAAAGGTACTGGTAGCATTAACGAAGCTATGTTAACAGGCGAAAGCCTTCCAGTAGAAAAAACAGAGAATAGCGAAGTAATTGGAGGAAGCATTTCCGTTAACGGTGCTTTATATATTCAGATTACAAAGCAGGGCGAAGATACTACCTTAGCAAAAATTGTGAAATTCGTAGAAGATGCACAAGGGAAAAAAGCTCCTATCTCAAAACTCGCAGATAAAGTTGCTGGGGTATTTGTTCCAATTGTCATTTGTATCGCACTGATTTCTGCAATCATTTGGCTACTACTTGGCTATGAATTCTCGTTTGCATTAAAGATATTTACTTCTATTTTAGTCATTGCCTGCCCTTGCTCTATGGGCCTTGCTACACCTACCTCTATCATTGTAGGAACTGGACTTGGTGCTACTAACGGTATTTTAATTCGAAGTGGAGAAGCACTTGAGACCACTCATAAAGTATCCGTTGCTATTTTCGATAAAACTGGAACCATAACGGAAGGCAAACCTGTTGTAACTGACATTCATACATTAAAACTAACAGACGATGAACTTCTATCGTTAGTCATCCCTGCTGAAAAGCTTTCGAATCATCCCCTTGCAAAAGCAATTTGCGATGAAGAAGAGAAACGAAATCTTACTCTCACACAGGAGATCACGCATTTTGACAATCTAAATGGTCTTGGAATCATTGCGACTACAAGTGATGCTAAAACACTTATAATTGGCAATACAAAACTAATGCACCAGCAACAAATTAGTATAGATGGCACTGCTTATGAATCTCTTAGCAAGCAAGGGAAAACTGTTATGTTCGTAGCTTTAGATTCTGAATTACTAGGGGTGATTGCCGTTGCAGATCCAGTAAAAGAACATACGAAGCGAGCACTCAAAGAATTAAAAGACATGCACGTAAAGACTGTTATGCTCACAGGTGATAATGCTCTAACTGCCCAATATATAGGTACACAAGTTGGGGTAGATGAAATTATTTCTGACGTGCTTCCTACCGAGAAAGCCGAAGTGGTAAAACGCTACCAAGAAGAGCACCATACTGTAATGATGATCGGTGATGGTATTAATGACGCTCCTGCACTAGTTCAATCTGATATTGGCTGTGCTATTGGGAACGGCAGTGATATCGCAATCGACTCTGCTGAAATTGTATTAATCAAGAATAGTCTTCTAGATGTTCCTCGATCAATTCATCTAAGTCGTAGTACCATAAAGAATATAAAAGAGAATCTATTCTGGGCATTCTGTTATAACTGCCTTTGCATCCCAATTGCTGCAGGAATTCTATATGTCCCATTTGGCATTCTATTATCACCGATGATTGGTGGATTTGCCATGAGTATGAGTTCCTTATTCGTAGTTGGAAATGCACTAAGATTGAAGAGGGTTAAATTATGAGTGAATGTTGCAAAAGAATCAAAAACCGCGAGGTCGAAGAATTAACAAAACTAAACAATCGTTTGAAGAGAATTGAAGGGCAAGTTCGCGGTGTCCAGAGAATGCTAGATGAAGATGCCTATTGTACTGATATTTTAACGCAAGTATCTGCCATTCAATCTGCACTTAACGCCTTTAATCAGGAGCTATTAATTAGCCATATCAACACTTGTGTAGTGGATGATATCAAAAATGGTAATGATGAGGTTGTAACAGACCTTGTTAAAACAATAAAAAAATTAATGAAATGAGGTAGAAATTATGAAAATATTAAAAGTACCAGATATGCACTGTGAGAAATGTGTATCAAGAATCAGTAATGCATTAACAGAAGCTGGAATTCAATTTGAAATTGATTTAGCATCTCAAACTGTTTCTGTAGAAGAAGCAAAAGAAGCACTAGCAATCGAGGAACTCGATGATTTAGGATTTGAAGTAGCGCAGTAACTACTGGGGTTCTACCTTGGGTAGAGTATAAATTCATTTATTGAGCGCTAGAAAAGCCTATCCATTTACAACTGTTTCAAAGCTAACTCCAACGAAGCGGGAGCGGGTTCGTGCGAAATAGTTGTAATGGATAGGCCGATTGCGCCCAAAAAAGAAATATACGAAATTACGCTAATTTCTCTCCTAATGCTTTGCATTCTTCAAGAGCTTCGTCATCAGGAGTTTCATTACAAATATATGTTCCAGCAACTGTTACTGTACAGTCTGCTTCCCATTCTCTCATCCACTCGCCATCGCCCCATCCATATGAGCCAAATAATACAATTGTTTTTCCTTCTAATTTTCCTTTTACATCATCCCACATTGGTTGAAATTCTGATTCTTCTAATACTTCCGTTCCCATAGAAGGGCATCCAAATGCAATTCCAGTATAGTTGTCTGCCATATCTGCTGTAAAGCTATCTACCGACATTACCTCTACTTCTAATCCTTTCGCTTGTGCACCTTCTCCTACTGCACCAGCCATTGCTTCTGTGTTTCCTGTTCCACTCCAATACACTACTGCTACTTTACTCATATCATTCTCCTCATAATATATTTATTAATTTATAGTGGTTAGTTTCAGCTAACCTCTTGTATATAAGTTAGCATGCACTAACCTTCTTGTCAATACTATTATTCTAAATCCACGCAAAAAAATAAGACGATCCAACGCCTTATTTCTAATCAACTACTCTATTCGATTTTTCATGTCTTGCGCACCGCTAGCACGTACATACATCTCCCCTGTATACACAAACGATACGCAAAAATACTCCACTCGACTTTTGCATCATACTATCTACCGAGCGTGCATTTCAACTAGTTATGACTGAACAGGTAAAATTAATGTCTGAATCGTACTCTTGTTTATAAACCTGGAAGATATGTTACTGATACCATAATAATCCCTAATGTCAACAATACCGTACCCGTCACTCGATTAAGTATGCGTGGCTCTGCTTTATTCGCAAATCTTGCTCCCATTAGAGCAAAGAATAAAGTAGACAGCACACAGATTATCAAAATTTTTACATCCGGTACAATTGCACTGAGCGTAAAGTGTGAAGTCGCACCGTATAACGCAGTAAATGTCATAATAAATACACTCGTTCCAACAGCTGTCTTAAGCTCATAATCCAATACTGTTGTAAGAAGAATTAGCATCATCATTCCACCACCAGCACCAACGAATCCACAAACGAATCCTATCAAAGAACCACATAATATCGGCATAATTACTTTCAGCTTATCTGGCAGTGATTTCTTTTCCTTTATTTCTTCTTGTTTAAAAGATTTTACCAAGAAATTAATTCCCATAAACAACGAACCAAACACACTTATATTTCCCATCGTTGTTGCTGGTAACATATGTGAGACGATTGCTCCAATCCCTGTAAAAATAAGTACGCTAATAAACAAAGATTTACTTCGTTTCAAATCAATATTTTTATTTTTCCCATAAGTATAAGCAGATGCCGCACTGGCAAGCACATCTGATGCCAATGCAATACCTATTGCCTCAAATGCATTTACTCCCAAGAAAGTAATCAACATCGGAGAAATAACTGCTGCCGCACTCATTCCTGCAAATCCTGTTCCTAACCCCGCTCCCATACCTGCGAGTATACATATCACTATTGTCCCCATTCTTTTCTCCTATCTTTCCATTAAATTCTGTGATATTTTCTGCATAACCCTTTCAAATACCACCGCATCTTCATCCGAAATTCCAGCAAATGCACAACTTCTAAATCTCTCGACACATCGATTATATTCCTCAATAATCTGATGGCTTTTCTCTAACAAAAACAGCTGATACATCTTCTTATTATCCGTGAATGCTTCCTTTTTCAAATACTCTAACTCCACAAGATGTGTAATGGCCTTAGAGACATATGACTTTGCATAATCTTTCGACTTGATAATTGCCGTAAATGAATTGTTTTCTGGATATTCCTTGAGAAATAGTAATATCTCAATCTCCATAAGATTTAGATCTGTATCTTCAAGAAGCTCGTCAAAGTATGTTTTTCGTTTCAAATTCACAGAGTGAAAAGTTTCTTTTAAATCAATCATAATGTCCTCCTTTGTTCACATGAGAACAATTATAGTTCTCATGTGAACAAAAGTCAAGTACATAATTTATCTACTCCCTAACCATACACTAGCCAACACCCCTGCAACCGTTGCAACTATCGCTCCCGCAAGCGTCCATCTAGTCTTAGTTATTTTCACACTCATAAAATATATGCTCATGGTATAGAAAATGGTCTCTGTTGAGCTTAGCATAATGGATGCTGTCATTCCTAGTTGTGAATCCACGCCATAGGTTTCATAAATATCCAAAAGTAGCCCCGTTGCTGCTGAAGAAGAGAACATTTTCACAAGCGATAATGGAACTAATTCTGTAGGAAATCCACTTCCACCAATTATTAATTCTAGCGCAGAAGCTAACCATTCAAGAAATCCTGAAGCACGAAGAATCCCTACCGCCACCATAAGTCCAATCAGTGTAGGCATAATATTGAGTACTGTGGTGAATCCTTTCTTTGCTCCTGCAATAAATTCATCATAAACAGCTACATTCATTACCAACCCATACACTATCACACCTACAATTACAATAGGGATAATCCAATTTGAGATAACTACGATAATATCTTGCATCACTTCGTGACCTTCTTTTTTATATTACTATCATATTTATGCTCTATTATTTATAAAAAGTACCACACATGTTTTTACTTAACAACTTCTTCAAATTGGCTGTTATACAACTCTGCATAAAAACCTTTTTCTTCTAATAAGACTTCGTGGCTACCACTTTCAATTATATTTCCGTCCTTCATAACTAGTATCAGATCTGCATTCTTAATTGTAGAAAGTCTATGTGCAATGATAAATGATGTCTTGCCTTTTGATAGCTTATCCATAGCTTTTCCAATCAATAATTCCGTTCTTGTGTCAACAGAACTTGTTGCCTCATCAAGAATCAATAATTCTGACTTCTTAACCATTGCTCTTGCTATTGTAAGAAGTTGTTTCTCACCTGCTGACAATGTAGCATTGCTCATAATCGTGCGGTAACCTTTTGGCATCGTCTTGATTGTATGATGGATTCCAACAGCCTTGCACGCTTTAATAATCTCATCTTCCGTCACATGTTCTTGATTATACGCAATATTCTCAATAATTGTTCCCTCAAACATCCAAGTATCTTGAAGAACCATTGCAAATGTTTCGTGCAGAGATTCTCGCTTAATCTTGCTAATTGGAAGACCATCAATTAAGATATCTCCACCATTCAATTCATAGAAACGCATCAGCAAATTAACCATTGTTGTCTTCCCTGCACCTGTCGGTCCAACAATTGCTACTTTTTGTCCTGCCTTTACTTCTGCATTAAAACCCTTGATAATCATTTTATTTGGTTTATATCCAAATGTTACATTACGGAAGCTTACATCACCTTTTACCTCTGTTAACGCTACTGCTACGTCCTCTTCTTCCGGTAATTCTTTCTCTTCTAGTAGATGAAAGACACGCTCACTAGCTGCTGCCGCACTCTGTAATGTGGTTGTAGCCTGCGCCAAAGTTGAAAGCGGTTGTGTGAATAAACGAATATAAATCATAAATGCCACAATTACCCCGAATGTAATACTATCATTTAATACCAGTAATGCTCCGACTACACATACGACAACATAGGAGAAGTTCCCTACAAAATTCATGATTGGCATCATAAGTCCAGATAAGAATTGAGCCTTCCATGCGGATTGATATAATGTATCATTTTTCTCTTGAAAATGTCGCATCGCAAATTCTTCGCCGTTATAAGCTTTAATGATTGTATGCCCTGTGTAAGTCTCCTCAATATGTCCATTAATATCTCCAAGACCCGCTTGTTGTTTCATAAAGAATCTCTGTGAATTTTTGATAATGATTCCCATTAAAGAGAATCCAATCATTGTCGATAGTAAACCTGCAATAGCCATGATCCAGTTCGTGTAGAACATAAGTAGTAATGCTCCGACGAAATTGAAAATCCCACTAATTAGAGAAGACATACTCTGATTTAAGCTAGTACCAATGGTATCAACATCGTTTGTCACATGACTGAGCGTATCCCCATAGGAACGTGAATCAAAATAAGCAAGAGGCAGTCTATTTAACTTCTCAACTAACTCTTTTCTTAATTTCTTACAGATTTTTTGAGATACTACAGCTAAGATACTTCCTTGCACATAGCCAAATATTAAGCTTAATCCATAAAGTACACACAAGAATATTCCTATGCTAGTCACTGTTTCTAGATCGATTCCTGTCATCATACCTTCCATGATAATATCTGTAATATCACTCAATTTTCCTGGACCCATAAGTGAAAATATAGACGCTAGAATTGCTAATGTAATTGCAATCCCCATAACGATTCTATACATTCCGCAATACGCAAATAATTTCTTTAAACTTCCCGAGAAATCTTTTGCTTTATCCCCTACATTCATACCTGGACCACCAGGACCACCTGGACCACCAGGACCACCTGGGCCTCCACCTGGCGGACCAAATCTTGGTCCATTATCTTGTGGTCTTTTTAATTGGCTATTTGTTTCTTGTCTATTTTCTTCATTATGCATAATTCAATTCCTCCTTCGATAATTGAGACTCTGCAATTTCTCTATAAATATCATTCGAGTCTAATAGTTCTCTGTGGGAACCGATACCAGCAACTTTTCCACCATCTAATACTATAATTTGATCTGCATCTTTTACGGTACTAATCCGTTGCGCAACCATTAATTTTGTTGCACCTTCGGTTTCTTCTCTAAGTTTTGCTCTAAGCATTTTATCCGTTCTATAATCTAATGCAGAGAAACAATCATCAAAGATATATATCTCTGATTTCTTATACAGCGCACGTGCAATCGACACTCTCTGCTTCTGACCTCCTGACAGATTTATACCGCCCTGAGATACTTTACCGTCTAAGCCTATTGTGTCAACAAAATCTTTTGCTTGTGCAATATCAACAGCTTTATTTAACTGTCCCATGGAAATAGTTTCTTCTTCACCAAACGCAATGTTCGAAGTAATGTCACCATTAAATAAAATAGCACTTTGAGATACCAATCCTAATTTCTTACGAAGTGCATATTGTGTATAGTCTTTTACATTTATTCCATCTATCAAAATTTCACCTTTTGTGACTTCATAGAATCTCAGAATTAATCTAACTATCGTACTTTTTCCACTTCCAGTTGCGCCAATGAATGCTGCCGTCTGACCCTTATCAATTTTAAATGAAACATTCTCAAGTACTGCTTCTTCGCTATCCCCATAGGAGAACGTAACATTTCGAAATTCTACTGCTACTGGAGATGTTTGATTGCTTTCTGTAAGATTGCCATCTTTGATTTTATTTTCTGTATTAATAACTTCATTGATACGTCCAAGTGCAACAATAACACGCGGCATCATAATAAACGTAATCGTAAGCATCATAAATGACATAATTATCATCATTGCATAAGACGAAAATACAATCATATCTGAGAAAATTGTTAACTTATCCATTCCAACAGCTTCATTTATTAATATTGCACCTACCCAGTATATTGCAAGAGTAAGACCTGTCATTAAGTTCGTCATAAATGGATGCATAAATGCCATCGTTCTATTTACAAATGTATTTGTCGCTGTTACTTCTTCATTCGCCACCTCGAACTTATCCTCTTGATATTTCTCTGCATTATAAGCACGGACTACTCGCACTCCTGTCAAATGTTCTCGCACTACTGTATTCAAGTTGTCAATCAATTTCTGTAACTTCTTAGACTTCGGTATAGTTAATGTTAATAATGTTGTAAGTACACACAATAGAATAATAACAGCTACCGCCGTTACCACTGTGAACGATTGATTCTTATCAAGTATTTTTATAATTGCGAACACACTCATAAATGGTGCCCTAATAAATGCTGTATATCCCATAGCAATAAACATCTGTACCTGTGTGATGTCATTCGTTGTTCTTGTAATTAAACTACCTGTTGTAAAACTTGTCATATCTGCCATTGAAAATGATATTGTCTTTTTATAGATTTCATCTCTCATTCGCATTGCTGTTTTAGTTGCAATCTTCGCAGCAAAAAATCCGATACATACTGTCAATATCAAGCTACCAATGGAACACAATAACATCCATCCACCTGCAGATAATATCTCCGCCACCGTGCTTCCTTCTGTTTGCACTAATATTGTAATTTCACTCATATAATCTGGAATTTTCAAATCTAGCCATACTTGACTTAGTGTCAATCCTAATGTCAATATTAGAAATATCCACTCTCTTATTTGAAAACTCTTAAATATTCTTGACATACTCTCCTCCTGTAATATCTACTTTCTCGTTTTTTTAAGTCAATCTTTCGTTACTTTTTTTAATAATTCCATCAATGATTCTTTTTCTTCATCAGTAAGATTCGAAAGTACTTGATTCTGTATTTCATCCATACTTGCTTTTATATATTGTGTAGATTCTAACCCACGTTCTGTTAATACTACTATCTTAATTCTTTTATCTACCGAATCTTCTTTCGTCTCTACAAAACCATTATGCTCCAAACGTGATACCATACCCGCTGTCGTTGACTGCGCCACTTTCATTCGCCGTTCGATTTCTTTTAATGGTGCCATGTATCCCTCGCTATGATGTAAATAACCTAAAATATGTCCTTGTGCTAATGTTAAGCCTATTTCCTTTAGACTAGCATTCCCTTGTTTTTCAACTTTATCATGCATTTTTTTAAAATAATGTAACAAATGATCTTCTTGCCTCATACGCTTCTCCTTTTCGTTTTCTAATTCTTGTTACGAAAGTGAGCATATCATTTTAATAGCATAGTGTCAATACCATGCTATTGTTTTATTTTGAATTTCCTGTGAAAATTTTGTGTTGCCTTACAAAAGAATACGCCCACAATTGTACTAATTGCCGTTGCCACAATCGCGGGACCTAATACTGCAGTTGGATTACTACTTCCATATTGTGTACGATATGCAATAATATTAATCGGTATCAGTTGTAACGATGAAATATTAATTACTAAAAAAGTACACATCTCATCTGTCGCATATTTTCTCTCCGCTGGTAGACTTTTACTGCTATTTTTTCTAACTCTGGTTGTCTCTTGCTGACATTCTGCCAATAATGATAGCTCTTCCATTGCTTTTAACCCTGCAGGTGTCGCTGCCCATCCCAGTCCCAGAAAATTTGCAATCATATTCGTAGAAATATATTCCTGTGCCTTGCTACCTATTGGAATCCCTGGAAATAACCAGTGAAATATTGGTTGCATCTTCTTTGACAGACTCTCGATGATACCAGCTTTCGTCGCAATCTCCATCAATCCCATCCAAAACCCCATTACGCCTAACATTGTTATACATAATGTAATTGCACTTTCTGCTGAATCAAGTGCTGCCTGTGAAACCGCAACTACATTCCCCGTTGCCGCCCCATATCCTACTCCTATTATTATCATTCCTGCCCATAAAAAATTCATGTACACCAGCCATCTACTTACTCCCTAGAGTATATGTAGATTTCGTGATATACATGAATTCTATTCATTTGAATCTTCTACTTCCTATTCAAATTTCTCTACTATGATATGGTAATAGACCACATATTTGTATACTTTTTCTCAGTTTCTAATGCAATCAAATTCGGTTGTGTCTCCAAATCCTCCACAACATCTTTGCGGGATGGTAGGGAAGTCCATGGCTCTATACAAATATACGGTGCATCTGTTTTTGGCATATGCCACAATCCTAGGTATTTCATTTCTGGATATCTAACCGTAATATTTTTATTGCTTTTATCACTTTTTAGTGTTATTTCCTTGCTCATATCAGTTAAAATAATTGCATCATCATCGAACATTGTATGAACTAATGGTATTTTATTTCCATTTACTAACTCAAATTCTGTATCTTGTTCTGTAACAAAACAATCCTCAGACATTCCTACTCTTGTTGCAATCCCACTTTCTGCGAACTGCAAATAATAGTCTTCAAATCCTAATTCCTTTTCCAATGGCACATGAAATCCTGGATGTCCTCCTATACCAAAGTACATCGTCTTCGTATCTTGATTCTCTACAGAATATGTAATTTGAAGGCTTTGTCCTATGATCTCATACATCACGTAAAACTGAAATTTAAACGGATATTGCTTCTCTGTAACTTCGTTTGATTCCATCGTTAAAACAAGCTTGTTTTCTGTATGCTCCTCCAACTCCAACGTGGTATCCTTAAGGAATCCATGTATGTCCATAGAGTACTCTTGATTTGCTATTTTGTATCTCCCTTGGGTCAATCTTGCAATATAAGGAAATAAATTCGGTGCCTTACCATCCCAATACGTTGGGTCTCCTTGCCACAAATATTCTGTACCATCATTTCCTTTAATCGATTGCAATTCTCCACCTTTTGCGAATACAACAACCGATAAATGCTCATTTTTAATTAAATACTTCATACTCCCCTCCCCTATGCTATTGAATTACTAATGCTTCTTGATATTTAATAAATATAGAGGTAGTCCAATAAATATCATTCCCCCTACAATATTTCCAAGTGTTACTGGTAGTAAATTCATTAGAAATGATTGGATATTAATCATATCTAACTGTTCTGCGGTCATGCCGTATACCGTGTAAGCCTCTTCTACATAAGACTCATTCATTAGTGCAATAATTCCAGCTGGAATATAGTACATATTAGCAATGCAGTGTTCAAATCCAGCAATTACAAATGCCATGATTGGAAAGAATGCACCAAATATTTTCCCTACCGTATCCGTTGCTGTAAATGCCATTAACATGGCTGCACACACGATAATATTACATCCAATCCCCGAAACAAACGCTTGTAAAAATGTGAGTGTCACTTTTCCATATGCTACTTTAATTGTATATGCACCAAGAATACCATGCGACATATCTTGTTGTCCACTTAAAGCAACAATCATTACCACAATCATCGCACCTATAAAATTACTAAGCCATATAATCGCTAATTTCTTCGCTACTACTAAGCGATCATAATCTTTGTGCCAAGCTCCCATAATCATTAGGCAATCCCCTGTGAATAACTCACCACCTACTAAAATAATAAGCATAAGACCGACTGGAAATACAACACCTGCCACTAGTTTCGCTACTCCATAGTTCTCAATTGCATGGCATGCAGCCATACTGCTAGAAGCTCCAAACGCTATAAACATTCCTGCTAGTATTCCTAGAATTATTAATGTTTTTGTGGATTTATGCGTTTTCTCAATTCCCGCATTCAAATAGCCTTCTGTTATTTCTTTTGAATTTCTTAAATTATTTTCTATCATTTTTTCTCCCTATTCATTCACTTCTCATTAGTCTTGTTATATTTTTAACGCATATAATTGTACCAAATTTTCTTTATTGATTCAATGCCTATCTATGGGTATTTATAAAAGTACAATGTAATTATTTCCTATACTATTGATTAATTTTAATATTTGTTTACTTTAATTTATTTTATATCATCCATTTTATTGACAATATATATACTTTCCTATATTGTTTTTGTTTAAGGATTTCTTAAGAAACTAAATGAATGGGAGGATTTATATGAACGGATTAATGATAATGGCAATTGCCATTGTAGTATTAGGAAGCGCGTATTTACTATATGGTAAATATTTATGCAAAACATGGGGGATTGACGAACATGCCAAAACTCCTGCTTATGAATTTGAAGATGGTGTAGATTACGTCCCTGCTGATACGCAAATGGTTTTTGGACACCAATTTGCTTCCATCGCAGGTGCCGGTCCTATTAGTGGACCTATTTTAGCAGCTGCATTTGGCTGGGTACCAGTACTTCTCTGGATTTTAATCGGCGGTATTTTCTTTGGTGCCGTACAAGATTTTTCTGCAATGTATTATTCTGCTGGCTCTTTTGTATTTTAGTTATCGCAGCCTTTGCAGATGTTGTATCTAATACTTTTGTCAGCACAACAGATAATGTAACTACAAATGCTGCAAATGGATCTGTCGCAACAACAAGTACTTTATTTATTATGGAGGCTATAGCCCTTGGATTCGTACTTCGCTATGCTAAATTTAGTAAAATAATCAATACATTATTAGCAATTATCTTATTAATTGTTGGTGTTTCTATTGGTCTTTCTGCTCCAATGTTAGGAATTTCTGTTGGAACATGGAATATCATTGTATTTATTTATATCCTGATTGCATCAGTCGTTCCTGTTTGGGCTCTTTTACAACCGCGTGATTACTTGAATAGCTATTTATTAATCTTTATGATTATAGCAGCTGTAGCTGGTATCATTGTCGCTAATCCTGATGTCAATATAAATGCGTTTAATGGTTTCTATGTAGATGGTATGGGAAGTATGTTCCCAATCTTATTTGTTACAATTGCATGTGGTGCCGTATCTGGATTTCACAGTCTTGTATCATCTGGAACCTCTTCCAAACAAATTAAGAATGAAAAAAACATGCTACCTGTATCATTCGGTTCTATGTTACTCGAATCACTATTAGCTGTTATCTCATTAATTGTAGTAGCTAGTTTTGTCGGTGGTACAACTGGTGCAGCAGAATTAGGTTACACAACCCCATCTCTAATATTTGCAGGTGGTATTGCTGGATTTCTGGAAGTGCTAGGTCTACCTTACACTGTCGTATTTACCTTAATTAACTTAGCTGTATCTGCATTTGCACTAACAAGTCTTGATAGCGTAGCTCGTATTGGAAGATTATCATTTCAAGAACTATTTTTAACAACTAATATCGAAGATGATAAGATGGAACCTTGGAGAAAAATTGTTACGAATAAATATTTTGCTACGGCACTCACATTGATTCTAGCTTATATGTTAGCCCAAGTTGGTTACGCAAATATTTGGCCACTATTCGGCTCAGCAAATCAACTACTAAGCGCCTTAGCATTAATTGCTTGTGCAGTCTTCTTTAAGAAAACTAATCGAAATGGTAAGATGTTATGGATTCCTATGGTAATCATGTTATCTGTAACATTAAGCGCATTAACACTCACAATATATAGCAAAATTACAGCTCTAGCTACTGGTACAAGTGCAACTATCAGTGGGGATGCATTACAATTAGCTTTCGCCATTGCACTATTTGTTCTAGGTATCATCGTTGCAATAAAAGGATTCTTGAAATTAACCGAAAAGTAAATTTCCTTTTGTCGCAATCCTGCCTATCTGTTTAAAACTATTTCGCACGAACCCGCTTTCGCTTCGTTAGAGCTGGCCGCACTCCTAAAGAGTTCTTTCCGAAACAGTTTTAAACAGATAGGCTTTTTCGATTTTCAACAATGATTAGAAATGGATAGGCAGGATTACGACAAAAAAGGAAGTGTAGGAAATAGATGATTACTCATCTATTTCGCAACACTCCCTTTAGTTTTTTTAACTAGTTTGTGATTACAAGTTCTGTTTCTTTATCGAATATATGGATTTTCTCTGCATCTAATGCAAATTTAACTGTATCGCCTGTTCTAGCTGTTGTTCTAGGATCAACTCTAGCTGTTAAGCTTGAACCTGCATAATCAAAGTATAAGTAAACTTCTGCACCTAACATCTCGTATACACGAATTGTAGACTCGATAACTGTGTTTGGTGAAGCTTCGATAAACATTTGTGAATCATTAACATCTTCTGGACGAATACCCATAACAACTGTTTTACCATCGTATCCACCATCGATAACTTTTTTAGCTTTTGCTGGTGGTAATTCAATATCAGATTCTCCAACTTTAATTGTTACTTTATCTCCAGTAACTTTAACAACACCATCCATAAAGTTCATTTGAGGTGAACCAATGAATCCAGCTACGAATAAGTTACAAGGGGTATCATATAATACTTGTGGTGTATCCACTTGTTGAACAATACCACCATTCATAACTACGATTCTTGTACCAAGTGTCATAGCTTCTGTTTGATCGTGAGTTACATAGATAATTGTTGTACCTAATCTTTGGTGTAATTTAGAAATCTCAATACGCATTTGACCTCTAAGTTTTGCATCTAAGTTTGATAAAGGCTCATCCATAAGGAATACTTTAGGATTACGAACAATAGCACGTCCCATAGCAACACGTTGTCTTTGTCCACCAGAAAGTGCTTTTGGCTTACGATCTAGTAATGGCTCTAAGTCAAGAATCTTAGCTGCTTCTTTTACCATTTTATCAATTTCATCTTTAGGCATTTTTCTTAATTTAAGACCAAAAGCCATGTTATCATATACTGTCATATGTGGGTATAGTGCATAGTTTTGGAATACCATCGCGATATCTCTATCTTTTGGTTCTACGTCATTTACAACTTTCCCGTCGATGATTAATTCTCCACTAGAGATATCCTCTAATCCAGCAACCATTCTAAGTGTAGTAGATTTACCACAACCTGAAGGTCCTACGAAGATAACAAACTCTTTATCTGCGATATCTAAGTTGAAGTCTTTAACTGCTTCATATCCGTTTGGATATACTTTTTGAATATTTTTCAATGATACACTTGCCATTTTAAATTCCTCCTAAATATAATAAGCTTCTTTTGCTCTTTTCTAAATACATTATATAAAAAAGGTTCAACACAATCCATGACCATGTTGAACAAACTTTTTATTATACTATATACAACTTGCTGAATAGAATTTTTACTGTAATCACTGCTTGCCTTCCAACAACGCTTGGTACACATCTCTTTTCGTAATCCCTCTATCCTTTGCTACTAATTTCATTGCTTCTTTTGATGGAACATTCTGTTCTTCATATATTTTCATATGAGCCTCTAAAGACAATTCTCTCCACGCTTCTTGCGCTTCTTCTTTTTGCTTTGCTCTGCTTGCCCCTTCCATAACAATAACGCATTCCCCTTTTGCGGCATTTTCCGTATAATACACAATTGCTTCTTCGAGTGTTGTTCTAAAAATTGTTTCATATTTTTTCGTTAGCTCTCTACAAATAGAAATCTTTCTATTTCCTAAGATGCATTTTAATTCCTCTAGCGTCTTTGTAAGTCTATGCGGTGCTTCATATAATACAATCGTTCGTGTTTCTCTTGATAACTCCTCTAGCGTATCTCTTCGCTCTTTCTTATCTGTTGGCAAAAATGCTTCAAAACAAAATCTACGTGTTGACTTACCCGACAATATCAATGCTGTAACACATGCTACCGCTCCCGGGAGGGATGTCACTTGCACACCTGCTTCATAACACATCTTTACAAGTTCTTCTCCTGGATCTGAAATCCCTGGTGTTCCTGCATCTGTAATCAACGCAATGTTTTCACCTGATAGAAGCCTCTCAACCAAGTATTTCCCTTTATCATATTTATTAAACTCATGATAACTTGTCATAGGTGTCTTAATTTCAAAATGATTCAACAACTTAATACTATTTCTCGTATCCTCAGCTGCAATCAAATCCACCTCATTTAATATTCGTACTACACGATATGTTATATCTTCTAGGTTCCCAATCGGTGTTGCACATAAATATAAAATACCTGCCATCAAAATACCTCTTTCTACATTCTTACTCATTTTCTCGTGAACTATCTATCAGAACGATTTTCTTTCATCTCTCCATACCATTCCAAAATTTCATCTGTGTAGATTCCATCTTTTTTATATACAACCAATGGTGGTTCCACTGTAATTCTCGATTTTCCGCCTTTCATCCCCTCCACCAGTACCATATTAGGCTCTTTGTCTATATAGGGATGAACCAAGCGCATACGTTTAGGCTCAATACCATATTTCATCATCGTCGAAAATATTTCAGCTAGTCGAAACGGTCTATGAACCATATAAAATCGCCCTTTAAATTGCAATACTTTCGAACTTTCACGAACAATATCGTCTAAAGTGCACAATACCTCATGTCTTGCAATTGTTCTACAGTCTGTACTATTTTTAATTCCGTGTTCCCCTATCATATATGGTGGATTAGTCGTCACGACATTGAAAGAGGCGGAACCAAATAGGTTACCTGCCTCTTTAATATCACCTTTGATAATCTCTATCTTTTCTTCTAATCGATTATATTGAACGCTTCGCTTCGCTAACGCTACACTTTCCTCTTGAATTTCTAATCCCGAAAAATGTTTCCCTTTTGTTTTTGCCTCTAATAAAAGAGGAATAATACCATTGCCTGTCCCTAAATCAAGAGCTACCTCTCCACTCTTGACCTTCGCAAATGTTGACAATAATACCGCATCAATACCAAAACAAAATTTACTAGGATTTTGAATGATTTGATATCCATTCACTTGTAAGTCATCTAAGCGCTCGTCTGTAGTAAGTTTAATTTCCATTTAACTTAGAAGCTCCTTCTTCTTTCTCAAGCTCTCGCAGTTGTTTCATTTCTTCTTTCGACAGTCTTTGTTCCGCTTTTTTCTTTCTAGGTTTGAATTTCAGTTCTTCTACTTTATACTCTCGGATTTCTTTTTCTTCATTATCAAGAGTTACAATAACTTTTACAAGTTGTCTGAGAATACTTACACTCTGAACCTCACCTCTTAAACCGTCTTTTGTCGTCACAGAATATCCTGGCGCTGGTAATTTATTATTTAACGCTTCATATGTCTCTTCTTCGTTTGTTAAGCAACACATCAGCCTTCCACATACTCCTGAGATCTTTGTAGGATTTAACGATAAATTTTGTTCCTTCGCCATCTTAATAGAAACCGGTGCAAATTCAGCAAGATAGGTGTTACAACATAATTCTCTTCCACAAATTCCAATCCCACCACGAATCTTAGTCTCATCTCTCACACCTATTTGACGTAATTCTATTCTCGTTCTAAATACCGCTGCCAAATCTTTCACTAATTCACGAAAATCTATTCTTCCGTCTGCTGTGAAGTAAAATAACAATTTATTATTATCAAATGTATATTCTGCATTGATTAATTTCATCTGTAATTCATGTTTACGGATTTTCTCGAGGCAAATTCCAAATGCTTCTTTTTCTTTTTCTCTATTTGCATCTTCTGCTTTTATATCAGCATCCGTTGCAATTCTAATGACAGGCTTAAGTGGCTGTGTAATTTTCTCATCTGGTAAATCGGTAATTCCAATTACTACCGAACCAAATTCTACCCCCCTTGCTGTCTCTACAATTACCTTGTCTTGCACTTTAATTACTAAAGTTCCTGGAGCAAAGTAATAAATCTTTCCAGCTTTTCGGAATCTAACTCCTATAATTTTTGTCATCCTAATTCTCCTTTATTGTAAGCAGTAATAATTCCATTACCAACTCGAAATTAACATTTGCGCGTAATCTTGTCTTCGCTGTTTCAATTGCTATCAATATGACCTCTATTCCTTCATAAGAACTTTTTACAGCCCTATCTTCTATCGAATCAATATAATCTTGGAATACTACTCTTTCGATATTCTTCGTCGCTTTATAAATCAAAACATCTCTATACCATATAGAAATCACATCTAAATAATCCACAATGTCAATCTTATAATTTGTAATTCGTTTTACACTTCCTGTAATATCTGAAATATCGGATTCATTGATTCGCTTTAACATTTGAATTGCTTCTACTTTAATCTCATTGAAGTGCTCAGAGGTAGCTAACATAACTGCTTTCCCTATATTTCCCTGTGCAAATGCTGCACATACTTGTGCCTCATATTCTGGTATATTCTTCTGCTGCATTAAATAAGCTTTCACTAGATTATCTCGGATATTTCTTAATTTTAACATGACACATCTAGATTGTATTGTAGGTAACAATGCATCAGCATTTTCTGTCAATAAAATAATAATCGCATATGTTGGTGGCTCTTCTATCGTCTTAAGAATTGCATTTTGAGCTTGTTCAGTCATCTTATCCGCATTTGGAATAATATATACTTTATAATCACTGGAGTATGGTTTTATCATAATATCATTGTTCACTTGCGTTCTTATTTCGTCAATACTAATAGAATTTGGTTTTTCGTGATTTAAAATAATAATATCTGGATGATTTCGATTTTCTGCCTGTACACAAGATTTACATTGATTACAAGGATCTGTCTTGCCATTTTCACACAACAACGTTCTTGCAAATAAGTTTGCAAGCATTTTCTTCCCTGAACCCTTTTCTCCATTCAAAATATACGCATGTGAAACCTTTTTTGATTCCACCGCATTCTGCACATATTCGATTATATCCTTATGCCCTATCACATCTTTAAACCCGCTCATCTAGATACCCCAATATTCCTATTTAACTTTATTTTTACTGAACTAAAACAATAATCTTAATCATTCTAGTATATCATATTTTTTCGTTGATATACAGTATAATTTCATCTACACAGCTTTCGAACACACAATTTTCGAATTTTCTTTTTATATTTGCATTGAGTAATTTCTCCTCGGAAAAATCTTCTGAATCTGCGAGAAATCTTCTACACATTTCTGTGTATTTCGGTATATCTTGAGATTCTTCTCGTTCAAGTGCTCTTCTGAGACGTACTCCATCTTCCACATTAATATAAATAGGCACTACAACATCTTCACCAAAATACATATTCATCTTTTTATACGATTCTAACGTTCCTATCATCAAGTATGAATTGTGATCTAATTCAAATTGCTCGTCATCTACGGTAAAATATTTCCAGACACCATACACGGTATTATATCCGCGCAATTCAATAACCTTTCCTGATTCAAGTAGTTCCCCGCATTTTTCGTCATTTACGAAATAGTACTCAACACCGTCTTTCTCACCTTCACGTATTGGTCTTGTCGTATACAAATTCACCGACTTTAAAGCCCTGCATCGTGACTGTATTTCCTTATATATTGTATCTTTTCCCGATGAACTTTTTCCCATTAAATAAAAAATATATCCCATGTTAAATACCTACCCTTTTTGTATTACGAATCCTGCTTTTTCATATACTTTGATTAATTGCTCTACCTCTTCCGTGATTACTTCTCCTTTAGCAACTATCGGGATGCCTGGTGGATATACATAATAGAACCATTCACTTCCTATCTCATTTCCTTGTGCATGTCTTAATCGCGGAAACATGTTCTCTGTGATTCCCTCTAGTACTCTATCTTTCTCTTCACTTCTATCTTCACCGCACTCACTGTTGTTATTTTTTCGCTCATAACCTGCCGTTTTAACTTCTTCATCTATCTTAGTAAGCGCACTTGTAAGCCTGAAAAACCCCTCTTCACTATCTCCTATTGATGTCATTGCAACCACATAATTTGTGCTACACATTTCCAGTTGTAAATGATATTCACTGTATAATTTATAGTATAATTCTCTTCCCGTTAATCCGCAATCTTTCGTAGAGATTACGATTTTCGATCTATCGTAAATTTCTATCTCTACTAATTTTAATCTATTTAATTTTTTTAATCTTTCTCTGCAAGATGCTAGCATAGTTGTATACTTTTTAAATAACTCTTTTCCATCTTTTTCAACCATATTAACACATCTGTCTATACTTGCCATTAGTACATACGAAGGGCTGCTAGATTGCAACATCTTTAAATAGCATTGAATCTTTTCTCTATCTACATCTAATCCATTTATATGTAATAGACCTGTCTGTGTCAACGATGGTAATGTTTTATGCACACTATGCACCACTATATCTGCACCTAATGAATTCGAATTCTTCGGAAAATAATCATGCATCCCCAAATGTGCTCCATGTGCTTCATCCACAATTAATACTGCCCCATACGAATGTACAATCTCTGCAATCGCCCTTACATCTGAAATTATCCCTTCGTAAGTAGGTGATACTATTACTACTGCCTTTATTCCAGCTTCACTGCTTAATACTTTTTCAACGTCGTGAGGCAGAATCTCACCATTTATATCATATGTTGCATCGTACTTCGGATAAATATATATTGGCTCTAATCTATTCATATACACTGCGTTATATACCGATTTATGATTATTTCTAGCAATAAGAATTTTATCTCCTGGATTCGTAATCGCCATGATTGCAGCCAAATTTCCAGCAGTGCTGCCGTTAATTAAATAGAAACTTTCATCAGCTCCGAATACATTCGCTGCTTTTAGTTTACTCTCAAGCAAAATTCCTTCTGCATGATGTAAGTCATCAAACTTCTCTATTTCCGTGATATCTATAGCATAGGGCAATTCTAGTCCTAATAATTTACTATTTCGCTTGTGACCGGGCATATGAAAGCCATAATAGTCACTCTTTCCATACTCGATTAATTGCGCTAATAAATTTTCTTCCCTTTTCATACCCAATGTCACCAGCTTTCTTTCTCTTTTCTTCAACTGCATTACTGCTTTATCTTATATTTAACTCGATTGTACATTTACCCTTCCTTTGGTAAAATTAAGTTTAATACAGTAGCTATTACGAAGGTCATAATGATACCATTTTGTGCAAATATTTGTGATACCCATGTAGGTAATTGTTCTAATGCAGATGGAACATTTCCGATACCTACTCCTAGACCTATTGATAATGCAACAATCATACCTGCTCTTCCATCTAATTTCTCTTTTTGTAATGATTGTAATCCGCTAACAAAAATCATTGAAAACATAATCACAGCTGCTCCACCTAAAACTGATTGTGGCATTACCGATAAGATAGCCGACAATTTAGGTATAAACCCTGCTAATATAAGGAATACTGCACCTGTCATTACGCAGAATCTATTTACTACTTTAGTAACGGTGACAAGACCTACGTTTTGGCTAAAAGAGGTATTTGGCAATATTCCAAATAAAGCTGCTATAAAACTTCCTACTCCATCTGCAAATACACCCCCAGTTAACTCTCGCTCCGTTGCTTCTCTATCTAACCCGCCTGATGCAATACCTGAAATATCTCCTATAGTTTCCACTGTGGTAGCAAGAAACATAATTGTCATTGCTATAATTGCATCTGCTTTAAATATAATTTCTGTTGGCATCAACTGTGGTAAGCTGAACCATTTACTTTCATAAACTTGTGTAAAATCCACCATTCCCATAAATATAGCAACAATATAACCTACTATAATACCAATTAATATAGCTGACACACTTAAAAATCCTTTTGTAAATTGCTTGAGAACTACAATTGTAATAATTACGATTGTCCCTACAAGTAAATGTTTCGGATTCCCAAAATCTTCTGCTCCTGAACCACCTGCAAAATAGTTAATTCCTACAGGTAACAACGATAATCCTATCGATATAATTACCAAACTTGTTACTATAGGTGGAAATAATTTACGTAGTGGTTTTATAAAAAATCCCATCCCTATTTCTATAAGTGCTCCAACTAAAGTGGCTCCTATAATAGCACCATATCCATACGATGACCCAATTGCTTTTGCTGTTCCAATAAAACCAGAGCTAGTTCCCATAACAACTGGTAATCCACTTCCCACTTTCCAAATTGGATACAATTGAATTAACGTGCATAAACCTGCAATAAACATTGAGTTTTGTATCAGCATTGTTTTCGTATCAATTGGCATCTCTAAAAGACCACATATAATAATAAGAGGTGACACATTTCCTAAAAACATTGCTAGCACATGTTGAATCCCCAAAGGTATTGCTTGTTTTAACGGTACTCTTCCATCTAGTTCATATATATTGGTTTGATTTTTATTCATAATTTTCCCTTCTGATTTTGGTTTGTTTTTTTAACTTACAGTAACGCATGTATTTTAACATAGACTTCATAATAATACCATTAACGAACTATGAACATACGCTTCATTTCATGATTACTACTAATAAGTATTCCTCTCTATTCTTATAATTAATTAGATAATTATTCGCAGTATGTGACTATTTTTTATTGTTCCCTTAGAAAAATAATCACTGAATTTCTACAATAAAAAAACCTTGAAAATTCAAGGTTTTAAGTGAAGCATCGGGGGTTCGAACCCCGGACAACTTGATTAAAAGTCAAGTGCTCTACCAACTGAGCTAATGCTCCATATTTGATTGTTTTGATACAATGCCCAGAGCCGGAATCGAACCAGCGACACGAGGATTTTCAGTCCTCTGCTCTACCAACTGAGCTATCTGGGCATACATAATTCGAGTAGAGTAAAATATAAAAGCATATCTAGTTCAGCTTAGTGTACTAGATACACTTTTGACTTGTGACTCTTTCGAATCATATAAATTGCGGAGACCGGATTTGAACCGATGACCTTCGGGTTATGAGCCCGACGAGCTTCCAGACTGCTCCACCCCGCGACATTATTTTTTTATAACAGGTCTTAGACCTAATGGATGGAGAAGGATTCGAACCTTCGAAGGCGGTGCCAACAGATTTACAGTCTGCCCCCTTTGGCCACTCGGGAACCCATCCATAAGCCGTTGACCGGACTTGAACCGGTAACCTGCTGATTACAAATCAGCTGCTCTGCCAATTGAGCCACAACGGCGAAGTTGTTTGTAAAAACTAAATGGGACCAACAGGGCTCGAACCTGTGACCCCCTGCTTGTAAGGCAGGTGCTCTCCCAGCTGAGCTATGATCCCAAATTAAAAACGACCCAGAAGAGACTCGAACTCTCGACCTCCGCCGTGACAGGGCGGCGCTCTAACCAACTGAGCCACTGGGCCAAACCGTTTTTACTGAAGTATATACCTTCAAAACTACATACAAGAAATCTTTTAGATCATCATTTTTACCTATTCCGTGCTGAACACTTTGTTTTCACTCAGTGCTCAATCTTTGGTTATGCCCTCGACCGA
>JAWXVA010000142.1:0-5334 GCA_044425815.1 Eubacteriales bacterium | reverse complement strand
ATGGCGGAATACACACAGATGCTGTTTCATTCACAACTCCTGCATCACATATATGTTGTATTTCCTCCCAAGTCGCTGTTGTACGTAATAGCGTATGATCTACAATTCCTAGTATCTTCTTATTATCCATATTTTCCCCTTTACACCCTGTACCATACTGTTTTTGTCTCTATCTTCTTGCTTCTTTCTTCTTCTATTTTCATTCTACTATATATGTGAACTGTTCTCAATCCAACTTCCTCAATCTCCTGTTCTATTCTTACATTACAGGCGATATCTTATTTTAACTGATTGAGAACAGAGTATCCCAATGCATCTTTCGGCATTTGCTCATGGAAATTCTCCAAAATAGTTGCTCCTATTATCCCAAAAGTATCTCCCTCACCAAGATTTTTTCCTTCACGCATCGTTGGCGAATACGCAATAAATGGTACTTGTTCGCGTGTATGATCTGTCCCCTCATAGGTAGGATCATTTCCGTGATCCGCTGTCAAAATCAACAAATCATCAGAGCACATCACTTGCACTAATTCTCCTAATTTCGCATCGAATTTTTCTATCTCAGCTGCATAACCTCTTACATCTCTTCTATGTCCCCAATTCGCATCAAAGTCCACTAGATTCACATAGCAAAGCCCTTCAAAATTAGTCTTAGCTATTTCAATTGTTTGGTCCATCCCATGCACGGACGATTTAGATTTATGGGATTCAGTCAATCCTTCTCCTGCAAAAATATCGTGTATTTTCCCTACGGAAATAACATCAAAGTGAGCTTCATATAATACATCTAATGCTGTTTTTCCAAATGGTTTCAATGCATAATCATGTCGATTCGCCGTTCTCTTAAATTCATACCTGTTTTTCCCAGTATACGGTCTTGCTATAACGCGCCCAACTTTCCACTCATCGCGAAGTGTGAGTTCTCTAGCAATTTCACAGTATTCATAAAGCGTTTTCACTCCCATCGTTTCTTCATTCCCACAAATTTGCAATACAGAATCTGCCGAAGTATATACTATTAATTTACCTGACGCAAGTTCCTCCTCGCCACATTCTTCTAATATCTCTGTACCACTTGCACTTTTATTCCCTATAATAATTCTACCTGTTCTTTTCTCTAACTCTGCAATTAACTCTGACGGAAATCCTGTTTCTGTAAATGTCTGAAACGGAATCTGTGTATGAAGTCCCATCATTTCCCAATGTCCTGTCATGGTATCTTTGCCTACACTTCGTTCATTCAGCCTCATATAGGAGCCTAGTGGTCGCTTAACTGGCGCAACTCCCTCTAGTGAATGGAGATTTGCTAATCCTAGTTTCTGCAAGTTCGGAATTTGTAGTCCGCCCATTTGCTTGGCTATATTCCCCAATGTATCTACTCCTACATCTCCATATTCTTCTGAGTCCTTCATCACACCAATACCCAGTGAATCTATTACTATTGTAAATATCCTTCTATATTTTTTCATTTCATCCTCATATTTACTATTTATACAATTATTGGTTTCAATCTTACACTTTAAATTCCATCACTTAAATCCACATTACCAAACCTACTATCATTGCACTCAAAATACTTACTGCAACCCCGCCTAGCATTGCTCGGAACACTAACCTTGCTAATGTACTTCTCTTTTCTGGGCAAATAACCGCAATTCCTGATACACAAATTCCCAAGCTCGAAATATTTGCAAATCCGCAAAGTGAAATTGTTACTATCATTGCTGTTCTTTCACTCATTCCCGAAATAATTTGGCCTAATTGTTCAAATGCTATAAATTCATTCATAATCACTTTACTTCCAAGTAAACTTCCCGCTGTCATCACTTCTGTCACATCTAATCCCATTAAGAATCCAAACGGTGCAAATATATATCCAAAGATTTGCTGTAATTCTAACCCAACAAACGCAAACCCTTTATTAATCAATGCTACTATAGATACAATTGCAATTAATGTTGCTCCAATCGACATCGCAATATGCATTCCTGTAATTGCGCCTTCTGCTACCGCTTCAATTACATTTGTATTATTCCCTTTATTGTCCATCTTTAAATCTTCAATTTTCACCACTTCTTCTGTCTGCGGCAGAATTATCTTTGCCACCAATATTCCACCAATCGGCACTAGCGCACTCGCAATCAATAAATATTCCATAGGGATTCCTAGTGCTGTGTATCCGCCTAAGATTGATACGGACATACTTCCCATCCCTGACACTAATACTACCATCACTTCACTGTCTGTCATTTTCCCGATATATTTCCCTACTAATATCGGACTTTCTGTTTGTCCCAAGAACATATTAGCTACTGATACAAAGCTCTCTACATCAGAAGTCCCCATAATTTTGCCAACTAGCTTCCCTAGTTTCTTTACAACAAATCCTAACACACCTAAATAATATAGTAAACTTACTAGAGCAGATAAGAATACAATATTCCCAAGAACTTGAATTCCCATAATAAATCCTGCCGGCGCACCTGCTGATGCAAGAGATCCAAACACAAATGCTAATCCATCATATCCAGAGCTTATTACACTAGTCACGGCGTCTGACACTTTCTCTATTACTAATCTTCCCAAAGGAATTTTCACCAATATAATTGCAATAACGAATTGTGCGATTATCGCTTTAACTATTAATTTATATGGGATTGCTTTCCTTTTGTAAGATAATAACACCATCAATCCTAGCACAACAAAAATTCCCAGAATATTTAACACTACATTCATCTATATTTCTCCTTATCCGCTCTATCTCATCTTCTTGTTTCATTTATTTTATCTATCTTACTTCTTGTTTCAGTATTTCTATTTTATCTTATACTTCTTTATCCGCTCTAATCAGCTCACGCAATGCTTCTACTGCTACCTTAATCGCACTTTCTGTATCATGTACTACTGGATTGTCTAGTCCAGCCGCATCTCTCTCTTGATTCGCTACCACCAAGAAATTCGATCCACAACGTACTCTCAAGTGACTCGCTACTATGAATAATGCTGCTGATTCCATCTCTGATGCCTTACATCCTAACCGCTTCCATGCTTCCCATTTCTGCATCAGTTCATAACTCACTGGCATAATTTCCGGACTGTGTTGCCCATAAAAAGCATCTTTACACTGAACTACTCCTGTATGGAATCTATATCCTAATTTCTTACTCGCTTTTACAAGTGCATTTGTTATATCTAAATCTGCTACTGCAGGAAATTCAATCGGTGCATATTCCTTACTAGTACCTTCCATTCGAATTGCTCCAGTTGCAATGACGATGTCTCCTCCAAGTATGTCCATCTCCATTCCACCACAAGTTCCCACTCTTATAAATGTATCGGCTCCACATTTCACCAACTCTTCCATTGCAATGGAAGCGGAAGGTCCACCAATTCCAGTTGAAGTAACACTTACTTTTTCACCATCCAAATATCCTGTATATGTTACATACTCCCTACTGTCTGCAATTAACTCTGCATCCTCAAAATGTTCTGCAATTTTAGCACATCTCTTCGGATCCCCTGGAAGTATCACGTATCTTCCTACATCTCCTGGTCTTGTCTGCACATGATATTGTAACCCTACTTCTCCTGAATAATTCATATCGCTTCCTCCATCTTCTCTTCACTGGTTTTATTTCGCATTTCCTCAATACGCTTCGTTGTCTCGTTCTTGTTGTCTACACTTGTATAATACATCTCTACTTGTCTAATGTCTATCCGTAATATTATACATATTTCCATTATAATTTTTGTCTACTTTTACCATTTTCTCCCATTCAAGCACATTTCGCCTCTTATTTTTTATTAATTCTTTATATTTTTTATATGTTTTATATTTTTATGCCTATTTATAACTTGTCTATTTATTTCATTCACCTGTACATTTAATTCATTCACTTGTATATTCTATTTGACTTTTTCGAATAATTAGTTCATTATTATTGTAGAAATAACAAATAAAACAAACAGGAGATAGAGATGAATCAAATAGAGCACACCATATCGCCAGAGAAAGATAAACTCCTTAAACATGTCAAAGTATATAATCAATTATATGTTCTCATCCAAGATGGTACATATCCTATTGGTACACAGTTACCTTCGGAACCTGATCTTGCAGCCCAAATGGATGTAAGTAGAATGACTCTTAGACGAGCACTTGCATTATTGCAAGAAGACAACCTAATACAAAATGTACGTGGAAAAGGAAATTTTATAAAGGATCATACGCATAGTACTATTTCTTCTAACACACAATTAATTCAGCATCCTGTCGCATTCTGTTGCAAGGAACCTTGGGACGTAGTAGAACTTGAATTTCGCATTGATCCTTGTAGTGATTTCTACGCAAAAGCACTGCAATGCACGCCTGCTGCCGTTGTAGTTGCAGATCGTTGGTATAAGCTTTCTAATTCAACCCCATTAATCAGCTACACTCTTTCCTTCATACCAATAGAGAAAATAACGGATTATCAGGTAGATTTAAATGACATGACACAATTAGAAACTTATTTACAAAACACAGTATATTGTGAATCAACTGAAAGCACCGCTTTGTTTTCTCATACTACTACTGGAAACTTCACTTCCACAAAGTATCTATTATCAGAAACAGATTCCTTTATGCTAATTGTAGAGGCACTGTATGACAAGAAACACACCGTGATGGCTTATAATAAACATTATATCCCAATTGATTCATTTCAATTTACGGCGACTGCAAATAAACGATAAATAATCGAGAGTTTCACATATTTTCAAGTAATAGTCAGTCATGGATATAAATCCTAGATTGGCTATTTTTTGAAAATCTGTGATGACATGGTTGTTTTCAGCAATCCTCGTATGAATCAACACCTCTGCATACCCTCTCGATTCCGTCCTTCCCCATCCATTTGCATCCGCATGGGTACTATGACTTCTTACGGTAGCAGACCCGGGACTTTAACCCGTTAGATTGTGCCCATGCTGGGCACATCCAAAAAGAACATTATGCTTTGATTTTCTTCGCATAATGTTCTTATAATAATGATATTTTTTGACAGTTACTCTGTTTTCTCTAATCACATTTTTCCATACAATTTAAGAGCTTCAACTCCATCTAAATTCTATGCTC
The DNA here is from genome assembly GCA_044425815.1 of Eubacteriales bacterium. Classification (GTDB taxonomy): domain Bacteria; phylum Bacillota; class Clostridia; order Lachnospirales; family Lachnospiraceae; genus CAUPWF01. The sequence continues at coordinate 218 of JAWXVA010000142.1, read as the reverse complement.
CTCTATCAATTCTTGCGCAACATCTTCCGACACACCCATCTGCTTCATTAGCTGTTCCACAATCTGCTCAGGAGTTGCATCCATATCTCGCATAGTTCCAATAATACCTTGTGCCACACCTTGTTTCATGCCTTGTTTCATGCCTTGTTTCATGCCTTGTTTCATGCCTTGTTCCATGCCTTGTTCCATGCCTTGTTCCATGCCTTGTTCCATACCTG
>JAWXVA010000141.1:0-5441 GCA_044425815.1 Eubacteriales bacterium | reverse complement strand
TAACTGCAATTAAATTCTTAGTTGAAGATGGAAGGTTTCAGTATATATTAAGTGGTTCACTATTAGGAGTGGAATTAAAAGACATTCGATCAATTCCTGTTGGTTACATGACGATTCTGGAGATGTATCCGATGAATTTCTTTGAATTCTGCAGCGCAAATAAAGTATCAGATATGGTATTGCAGCATCTACAGGCATGTTTTGATAAAAGGAGTTCGGTAGATACGATTATTCACGAAAAGCTTATGGAGTTATTCCATTTGTATTTGATTGTGGGTGGAATGCCAGCAGTTGTCGATACTTATATTCGAACCAACAATTTAAATGAAGTGATGCGTGTTCAAAAAGGTATCCTATCACTGTATATCAAAGATATCGCAAAGTACGATGGTGAAGAAAAGCTGTATTTAAAAGACATATTCGAGCTAATACCGAGTGAAATAAATGCGAAAAATAAAAGATTTATATTGAAAAATCTGAATGAACATTTCAAATTTTCTAGATATGAGCATAGTTTTATTTGGTTGAAAGAAGCAGGGGTAGCACTTCCGACATTTTGCGTGCAAGAACCAACAGTACCATTATTGTTATCCAAGTCTTCAAATTTGTTTAAACTGTTTCTATCAGATGTGGGATTACTAGCTTCCACGTATGCAGATGGAATTCAAATCAAAATACTTAATAAAGAGAAAGATATTAATTATGGAGCAATCTATGAGAATTTAGTAGCACAAGAATTAAAAGCACACGGATTTGAGCTGTATTTCTTCCAAAATAAAAAGCAAGGCGAAGTAGATTTTATCATTGAATATCAAGGCACACCACTCCCGATTGAGGTAAAATCGGGAAAAGCATATAGCAGACACAGAGCACTAGATAATGTGTTGAATCAGGAAATATATGGGATCAATCATGGAATTGTTTTCTGCAATGAAAATGTGCAGGTTGCAGATAACGTATCATATTTGCCGATTTATATGGTAGGATTCTTGAAAAAAGAAGTGGAGTTAGAAGAGGGAATTTATACGTTGGATCTGAGCGTGTTGCAGTAGTTGCAATTCATAGAGAGGAGTATTTAAATTATAGATCATGTATAGGAATTGTTTTTTTTGCATAGAATACAACTAGGACAAGTGTATGAATGCGAGGTATCTATGAAAGAAAAAGACAAGAAAATAATTTCTATAATAATTATTATATTGCTTCTTCCGTATGTTTTAACAATTCTAATCAAAGGTGAAGGGGCTCTTCCGATACAATCAACATTAGAAGAGGAAATGGTTTATGTACAAACAGAGAATAAGATACAGGAAATATCCTATGAGACATTTCTGATAGGAATCTTAGCAAAAGAGATCCCGCAAGAATTTTCACTAGAGGCAATGAAAGCACAAGCTATTATCATTAGAACACGTCTAGAATTAGAGCGGTTAGAATCAGGAGAACAAGAAGAATATATATTTGAAGAGAGTTATTATACCTCTGAAGATATCCAAAATAAATGGAGCACTACAGAGTCGCTTGGAATTTATAGCCAATTAAAGGAAGCAATACAGGCTACAGACTCGCAAGTATTACAATATGACGGAGAACTTGCAAAAACACCGTATCATTTGCTAAGCACTGGCATGACTAGGGATGGAAATGAAGTTTTTCTGTCAGAAGAATACCCTTATTTGGTAGCGGTTTCATGTCCGTTAGATATTGAAGCAGATAAAGAGGTTGCAATTCAGACTGTAACATACGAAGAATTAATAGAAGTGTTTGGTTTGACAGTGGAGGAAGATTTCGGTTTCGATGATGTGAAAGTGATAGAAACGGATAGTTCTAATTATGTATTGTCTGTAGAAGTACTAGGAGAAGTCATAAACGGAGAGGTGTTTAGAGACTCGCTATATCTGAAATCGAGTGCATTTTCATTCCAAGAAAATGGCGAGCAAAGTATTCAAATTACAACGCAAGGCGTAGGGCATGGATTAGGCTTAAGTCAAAATACGGCTCATTATATGGGATTAGAAGGGAAAACGTATGAGGAAATACTTGCGTATTTCTATGTAGGTTGCGAAATAATAACAAAATAGAGAATAACCATAATCATTTCTGGCAAAAATATTAGCAGAGGTGATAAATATGAATAATAATAATGAGCTCCCTAAAATAGGGAAAAAAGGAACCGTGTTAGGGCTTGTGCTATGTTTTGTAGCAATGATCACATTAGTTGGTGCATACAATTTTAGTCAATATCGAAGTAATGTGCAAGAGCAAATAGCACAGAATGAAGTTTTAGACGAATTGGAATTAGAGCAATTAGAAATTATTGACACACCAGCAGAGGAAGCAAATACAAGCAATATAATTAATGAAGAAACTACAATGGAAGAAGAGACGAATCTACTTACTGAAAATACGTTAGATATATTAGACGAAGAAGTGGCAAGCGTAGATGAGGTGACACAAGAGACAAGTACAACAAATGAATCTGTAGTCAATCAAGTATTATTCAATGATGATGGAAGCATCATGTGGCCAATATCAGGGGATGTAATCTTGAACTATAGTATGGATGAGTCAATTTATTTTGAAACGCTAAATCAGTACAAAAGAAATCCCGCAATGATCATTGCAGGTGAAGTAGGAACAGAAGTACTAGCAGCAGAGCGAGGAATCGTGGCTTCAGTCGATAACTTTGCAGAAACAGGAAATACAGTTACATTAGATATGGGAAATGGTTACACGGCGATTTATGGACAGTTAGAGGAAATTAAAGTGACAGAAGGTAATTTGGTAGAAAAAGGGCAGATCATGGGAGTATTAGCTGAACCATCGAAATACTACAGCCTAGAAGGATCAAATTTATATTTTCAAATGTTAAAAGATGGTGAGCCAGTTAATCCACTTGAATACTTGGAGTAGTAAATCTTTCGTATTAATTAAAAGCAAAAAGTGGAGTACAGGGTAAATAAATCAAACCTGTACTCCACTTGCATTACATGAATTATTTAATTAGTAGGATATATGAAATAATTAATGAAGAGTTATGGAAGTACAAATACATACATCACTACAAAGTGGCAAGCACTTCCCCCCATAACGAATAAATGAAATATCTCATGGTTTCCAAAATTTTCGCTTAAATGATTAAAGAGCGGAAGTTTTAATGCGTAAATGACTCCACCGATTGTATAGATAATTCCACCAGCTAATAAGAATCCAAAAGCAGCAGAAGACATGTTATTTACCATTTGTGTAAAGGCTAATACGCAGGTCCACCCCATAGCGATGTATAAGACAGAGGAGAACCATTTCGGGCAATACACCCAGAATGCTTTAATAATAATACCACCGAGTGCAATTCCCCATACGATTGATAGTAGAATCAGTCCTGTTGGTCGATCAAGAACAAGAACACAAATTGGTGTGTAACTACCAGCAATTAATATAGAAATCATCATATGATCAAATTTTTTAAGCTTCGTATTCCCTTCATGTCCTAAATCGAAAGTATGGTAAATCGTACTAGCAGCATAGAGAAGAATTAAACTCAGTGCATATACAGTAATCGATATAATGTATATAGGTGAAGGCTCGTTCGCTGCTTTTATTAATAATGGAACGGCTGCAAATATTGCCATTAGCATTCCTATGAAATGTGTAATTGCACTTCCTGGATCTTTGATTTGTTGTATGCTCATAATTAACCTCCCAAGGTATGAATCTGAATGTTTTAACATGTAGTTTTCATTACTATGTTATGCATATATAGATATTACTATGCATGAGCGAAAAAGTAAAGTAAAATATATAATATAGAAGATAAAAATAAAAAACAGATAAGGAATATTAAATAAATGTATCTTTTGTCAGAATATTTGACATTAGGACCACACCATGATATTATGATAGACGTTGTGCTTTGGATCCTTAGCTTGCGTGCTAGGGATATTTTTTTGCTCTATAGAAAGTGAATAATAGAATCGTTAAGAAAATGATTATTCCTTTTCTATAGGGTGAAAAGAAAGCAATATGAGGGGTAAATGTGCACGAAGAGATTGTTAATAGGTCAATATTAATAAGCGTCGCACTTGTCGCAGAGTTGTAGAGTACAGCTCATGGTTTAGAGAGATATAAGAAAGAGGTAAGAATGGAAACAATAAGATTTGAAGAATTAGGACTATCAACAGAGATTGAAAAAGCTGTCAAAGCAATGGGATTTGAAGAAGCTTCTCCAATACAGACGAAAGCAATTCCAGTAATCAAAGAAGGCGTTGACGTCATTGGTCAAGCGCAAACAGGAACTGGTAAAACAGCTGCTTTTGGAATTCCAATGCTAGAAAAGATAGATCCTAAGAATAAAAAGTTACAAGCAGTTATCTTGTGCCCAACGAGAGAGTTAGCAATTCAGGTGGCAGAAGAAATTCGTTGTCTAGGGAAATTTATGCATGGGATTAAAGTATTACCAATCTATGGTGGTCAAGAAATTGCGAAACAAATTCGGTCATTAAAAGCAGGGACACAAGTGATTATTGGGACACCTGGACGTGTAATGGATCATATGAGAAGAAAAACAATTAAAATGGATGCAGTGCACACAATCATTTTAGATGAAGCAGATGAAATGTTAAACATGGGATTCCGTGAGGATATTGAAACGATTCTAGAGGGCGTTCCAGAAGAAAGACAAACGATTTTATTTTCTGCAACAATGCCACAAGCAATTCTTGATATTACAAAAAGATTTCAAAAGAATGCTAAAATTATCAAAGTAACAAAGAAAGAATTAACCGTACCAAATATAGAGCAGTATTACTATGAAGTAAGACCAAAGAATAAAGAAGAAGTAATATCTAGATTACTTGATATACACCAACCAAAATTATCCGTGATCTTCTGTAATACGAAGAAACAAGTTGATTTATTGGTAACAGCACTTCTAGGGCGTGGATACTTTGCGGCAGGACTTCATGGGGATATGAAGCAGCAACAACGCGATAGAGTCATGCAAGGATTCCGAAAAGGAAGTACAGATATTCTAGTTGCAACAGACGTAGCAGCACGTGGAATCGATGTAGATGAAGTAGAATGCGTATTTAATTACGATTTACCACAAGACGAAGAGTACTATGTTCATAGAATTGGTCGTACAGGAAGAGCAGGAAGAGTTGGAAAAGCATTTTCATTTGTTTCAGGAAGAGATGTATATAAATTAAAAGACATTCAAAGATACTGTAAAACAAAGATTCTTGCGCAGAAGGTACCATCAAGTGATGATGTTGCGAATCTCAAAATCGATATGTTACTTTCAGATATTGACACGATTATACAAAATGATGATTTAAAGAATTTAATTCGTATTGTAGAGGATAAAATCAATGATTCGGATTATACAGCAATGGATATGGCTGCTGCATTACTTAAAATAGCTATGGGAACAAAAGAAAAAG
>JAWXVA010000140.1:0-5481 GCA_044425815.1 Eubacteriales bacterium | reverse complement strand
CTTTCTAGTCAGACTGCCCTATTTCCCGACAACCCCTTTTTGTATAAAATAAAAGTGCACAAAACAAATTGATAAAGTTGTAACAATTGATGAAAATTAATATTTTGACAAAAAATACGATAAGAAATATGAACAAAAATAGAGGGGAAATATTGGTTATTCTCCCATCTTGAAAAGTGTGAAAATTTCGTGTATTCTTGGGTTAAGTCATTTGCGAATTAAATATGTATATGCGAATAGTGACTACATAGGGATTACAATGAGGTGTTTATGAAAATCAATAAATCAGCGTCAAGAGCAATGGATTTATTACTAATTATGTCAGAACAGCAAGAGCCCATGACATTGCTTGAAATAGAACATGCGATGGGGATGCCCAAGAGTAGCACATTTGAATTGGTGCACACTATGTTAGAAAAAGAATTTTTAGAGCAACATGATAAGAAGTATGCTCTAGGTATTAATGCATTTAAAGTTGGCATTAGTTATTTAAAAAGAATTGATGTGGTTACGGTCGCTCATGATATTTTAGTCGAGTTATCTAGAATTACAAAGGAAACGGTGTTTCTTGGTGCTAATATAGAAAATCAAATTTTGTATGTAGATAAACATTCAAGCTTTGCGGATATGGCATCAACGTGCAAGATAGGAACTACAAAGGAATTATACTATACATCGCTAGGAAAGGCAATTTTAGCAACCTTCTCTCAAGAAGAGCTGAAAATGTATTTTGAGAATTCTGATTACTATAAATTCAATGAACGAACAATCGTTGATTTGGATCAGATGATAGTGGAATGTGCTCGCACTCGAGAATTCGGATATGCTCAAGAGGATCGAGAGGGAACCAGTGATTCGTATTGTGTAGGAGCACCAATATTGAATCATAATAATCGAGCAGTTGCTGCAATTAGTATAACGTCACCGCATTTTAGGATGACGGAGGAACGTATTCTAGAATTTGGAGCTATGGTTGCGAAAGCAGCATTAGAAGTATCGAGAAAGATTGGATACAGGGGAAGTGAGTTATATAAATAAGAAGCATATAAAATATGCTTTTTATTATAGAATATTTAGCAAATTGAATTCGTATATGTGAATAGCTAGAATGGGAGGAAGAAAAAAATGGATATTCGTTATGGGATGAACCCAAGAGATGTGGATAAATATACTACATCAGAGTTAAGGGAAGAATTGGTTTATAGTAATTTCTTCGTGGTAGATGAGATAAAATATATGTTTACACATGTGGATCGTGCATTGATTGGTGGAGCGTTACCACAGACTCAAGAACTTTGCTTAGATGATTTTATTAATGCGAAGAAAGATTTAGGAGCAGAAATTCCATTGGAAAATCGAGAAGTAGCATGCATTAACCTCGGTGGAGAAGGGTATGTGATTGTAGGTGGAAAGAGATATGATGTAGGATATACAACTGCTATTTATGTTGGAAAAGGAAGTGAACATGTAACATTTGGTAGTGTGGATTATGCGAATCCAGCTAAGTTCTATTTCTACTCAACACCAGCGCATAAGAAATATGAAACAGAAGTTATCACGAAAGAAATGGCTGTGAAGATTGAACTTGGAAGTATTATGGAATGTAACGAGCGTGTGATTCATCAATATATCAGACCTGGCGTTAAAGATTCCTGTCAAGTACTACTTGGCTACACACAAATGAAAGAAGGAAGTGTTTGGAATTCAATGCCAACTCACACACATGAAAGAAGAACAGAAGCTTATATGTACTTCAACATGAAAGAAACGGATAGGGTGGTTCATCTTATGGGAGAACCTGAGAATACAAGACATTTGATCATGGAGAATGAACAACTGGTTATTTCACCAGCTTGGTCGATTCATTCAGGAGTTGGTAATAGCAGTTATGGATTTATATGGGGAATGGCAGGAGAGAATAGAGATTTAGGAGATGCTACTTCTTACACAATCAGTGAACTGAAATAACAAAGGTAACACCATTATCATGGTAGAGAACAGCAATGTTTTTTATAGAGAAGGTAATATACATGGATTGTCAGAGAGGCAGCATGTACAAAAAAAAGGAGGATATTATGAAAAAGAAGATTTTATCAGCATTATTATGTGCAACACTTTGTTTGGGGCTTGTAGCTTGTAGCGGAAGTTCGGATGCAGGAGAGTATCCATCGTCAGCAGTTTCTGTAATTGTACCATTTGCAGCAGGTGGTGGTACTGACTTAGTAACTAGAGCAATAGTAGATGCAGCTAGTGATAACTTCCCAAGTGGAATTTCAGTAGAGAATAAAGATGGCGGTTCAGGACTTATTGGTCTTACAGAAGGAGCAAATGCAGAGGCTGACGGAACTGTTCTTACAACAATCTGTGTAGAACTTGTAACATTACCACATGCAACTGCAAATACAGGTTTAACACCGGAAACATTTGAACCAATCATTAACTTGAACTCAACCTATTCAGTAATTACAGTACCAGCAGATTCACCATATGAAACATTAGACGATTTATTAGCAGCATCTCAAAATGGAGAAATCCAAATGGGTAACTCAGGAATCGGAGCTATCTGGCACTTAGCAGCAACAGCACTAGAACAAGAAGCTGGAATGACGTTTACACACATACCATTTGATGGAGCTACAGATGCAATTACATCATTATTAGGTGGACATATTGACGCAATCTCTGTTTCTTACCCAGAGGTAGCAGCACAAGTGGAAGCTGGAGAATTTAAAGTATTAGCAACATTATCACCAGAAAGAAATGAAGCAATCCCAGACGTTCCAACAGCTACTGAATTAGGTTACGAAGTTTCAATTGGTACATGGAGAGGTCTTGCAGTTCCAGCTGGTACAGATCAAGAAATCGTTGATACATTAGTAGAAATCTTCTCAGAAGCAGCAGAATCAGATGAATTTATCGAATTCATGAACAACAATAACTTAGATATCGATATCGTAACAACAGATGAGTATGCAGAGAAAATCGCAAGCGAATATGAATTATTTGGAACACTTATCTCTGACTTAGGTTTAGCAGCTGAGTAAGAATTAGTAATGCTCGGTTTGTAGAATCAATATAGGATATAGAGGGGGCATACTCTCTATATCCTGATTAAAAATAAGAAGTAACGAAAAAGTAAAATAGTTTATTGTAGTATTCAGGAGGAAGAAACCGATGAAAAAGGCAAATTTTATTCTATCAGGAATCTGTATTATAATTGCGATTTATACAATTGTAACAGCAATGCAATTCCCAGAAGGAACGAATGGAGTACCAGGACCTGGAGTATTTCCAATTATTATAGCAACCTTGATGATTGCATCTTCAGTTTCAATTATTATATCTTCTATCAAAATGGAAGATGAGAAAATTATTTGGATGAGTGAGAACTTAAAGCCTGTTTATATTAGTATGGCAGCAGTAGTGGTGTACACGATTGCGTTAGCGCAAATTGGATTTGTAGTAACTTCAGTTATCTTTGTATCAGGAATGGTTCAATGGTTGAAAAAGGGGAGTCCAATCAAGAACGTTCTTATATCAGTAGTATTTGTAGGCATTGTTTACGGAGTATTTAGTGGACTTTTAAACGTTCCGATGAATTTCGGAATCTTAATTTAGTGGGAGGGACTTATGATTAGTGAAGTGTTATCGGCGGTTTTAAGCCCGCAAGTATTGTTATATATTGTATTAGGAGTAGGAAGTGGAATCTGTATCGGAGCACTACCAGGACTTACAGCAACCATGGGTGTTGCATTGTTATTACCACTTACATTTGCTATGGACGCATCAACGGGGATGCTATTATTATTAGGTATCTATATTGGCGCGATTTATGGCGGATCTGTCTCTGCTATTTTATTAAAAACACCGGGTACACCAGCGTCAGCTGCAACAGCAGCAGATGGTTATGCTTTCTCTCAAAGAGGTGAAGGCGGACGTGCATTAGGTATCGCAACGGTATCTTCGTTCATTGGTGGAACGGTAAGTTGTATCTGTTTAATGTTGATATCACCTCAACTTGCAGATCTTGCATTGGAATTTAGCTCGCCAGAATATTTTATGCTAACAATCTTTGGTTTATCAATTATTGCAAGTGTATCAGGGACGTCTCTTGCGAAAGGTATGTTGTGCGGAAGCGTTGGTTTACTTATAGCAACGATTGGTATTGATAGTATTACTGGTTATTCGAGATTTACATATGGCAATCTGAACCTTCTTTCTGGGGTAGAATTTATTCCAGTTATGATTGGACTATTTGCAATGTCACAAGCATTTACAGGAATCGAAGATATTCATGTTGTAGACACAGTAGAGCAGAAGATTGATAGAGTTCTACCGACGAAAGAAGATATGAAGAAGATCCTTAAAACAGCACCTTTGACAGGTTTACTTGGAACATTTATCGGTATTATTCCAGGAGCTGGAGCAGATATTGGAGCATTTATTGCATACAATGAAGCAAAAAGAGTTTCGAAACATCCAGAGAAATTCGGTACAGGAATCACAGAAGCTATCGCAGCATCGGAAGGTGGCAATAATGGTGTAACAGGTGGAGCTATGATTCCAATGTTAACACTTGGAGTACCAGGGGATGCAACAGCAGCGATTATGATTGGTGCCTTAACGATTCAAGGATTACAACCAGGACCTACACTTTTCTCTGAAAATGCAGTATTAATGTACACGATTTTCGTGGGATTATTCCTTGCAAATGTGGCGATGTTATGTATTGGACTTTCTTCTATCCGCGTATTTACAAAGATTCTTGCAATTCCAAAACCAATATTAACACCGATTATCATGGTATTATGTGTAGTAGGTTCATATTCAATTAATAATAACTTATTCGATGTAGGAGTTATGGTAGTATTTGGTTTGATTGGATACTTCTTACAGAAATTAAAAGTTCCGACATCACCAGCAGTACTAGCGTTGATTCTAGGCCCATTAGCAGAAAGTCATTTCAGAAGAGCATTATTAATGTCAGAGGGAGCATTTACAACATTCTTCTCAACACCAATTTCTATCTTCTTCTTGATTATGACAGCTTTAACATTAGTAGGACCAATGTTAAAGAAATACTTACCAAAGAAAAAGGTAGTTGCAGAATAAAAATAAAGGGGTTGTCGGGAAATAGGGCAGTCTGACTAGAAAGAGGTATCAAAACTCGTGCCGAGTTTTGATACCTCTTTCTTTGTGTAAATTTATATTTTTACAGAGAAAAAGATGGGTAACCATTACCATCTGACGATTCAGTCTATACCCTAAAAAAGTATTGGAGGATTGAAACTACACAAGCCTGTTAGCTCAGTGTTCACAAAAGGGAAGAAAAGGATATAATCCGATTATGATGTTTGCTGTACTTCTTTACGCAAATGTTTGTAATTGAAGGCATGGATAAAGTGCGAGAAATTATCGAAGATAATAGAAAACGAAAATTGACTAAGTATAAAAAACGTTCCAATAATACCATTATAGAAA
>JAWXVA010000139.1:0-5639 GCA_044425815.1 Eubacteriales bacterium | reverse complement strand
TCATCCTTGAGTGCAATTGCTTTATTCGTTTCTGCTATAGCTAGCTTTGACTTCAGTTGTTCAATTTCCTGCTTTGATTGGGATAATTTCTTCTCTATCTCTGCCCTCGCATTTGCTTCTACTAGCTTTAATTCATTGTCTTTCTGTAAGGCTAGCATTTGTTCACGCTTTGATAAGTCCTTCTTAAATTCCGCATCTCGAACTTGCCCTACTATTGCAAGATATCCAGACTCATCTACCGTAAATACCTCCCCACATTTTGGACATTTTATTTCATTCATTGTGATATCCTCCTTCGTTTGAATTACCAACATTTGTGAACTACTCTGAGCGTACTTCTAAAGTTGTCTTAATTCCTCATCACAAGCAATTAAAACTTCTTCTGGAATTTCATCAGACATTTCCGCAATTTTTGCTAGGCTCATTCCTTTTGCAAACCCAATCATCGGATGCTCTATTAACGCTTCAGTGAAATGCTTAATCAATATTTCTCTTGTCTTTTCATTTGCCATCAGTGCACCTAATTTAGTGTCTTTACTATATCTAGGTTTAGCCTTTTTGTCGTCCTTATCTTTATTGACTGATGCAATTTGATTTTCACTATTCTCTACGGGATGCAATGGTTTCATCGCTGGATTTGGAAACCATTTATTCCAAAATTTCACTGTTCCATTTACATCAGCCTTTAAATAATAAACACTTTCATATGCCATTCTTATAGCATCTGCAATTCTTCCTTGTTTTTTCGCATCTCCGAGTATATACAGATTTTCAAATTGTGATTGGAACGAACGTATTAATTGTCCATCACCTCTCACTCCTAAAGAAAGCACCACTGCCTCTGCTGGCATAGAGATATCGCCCTCTGCACCGCCTACGATAATTGTTCCGTCTTCTTTAATTTCTAATAACTCTGTCGATACTTTAATTTCTACTCCTAGTTCCTTTAAGTGCTTTAATACATCTACTACATTCGGTGATTGATCCGTTCCAATCCCGCTTCCACTTCCAGGTGCTATATTGTATTCTCGCTCAATTACTGTAACATGATTTCCTTTTGTTGCGAGAAATTCTGCAACTTCCAACCCTGTAAGACCCGATCCAACTACGACAAATTCTTTTCCTGTTATATGAAATTGCTCTGTTAAGACATCATCCACCATATAGACATGTGAAAGATTTACCCCTGCAAAAGGTGGTTTAATCGGTTTGCCACCTGTTGCTACAAACACGACTGCTGGCGACAATTTCCGCACTTCATCTGCTGTAACTTCTATACTCATACGTATATCCACACCTAAGTTTTTCATTTCAAGCGCCATGCTATCTATCAGCCAGCATAGTTTATCTTTGTGCGGTGGGATAGATGCCATAAGTGCATAGCCACCTAATTTCTCACTTTTTTCAAAAAGAATTGGTTTGAATCCACGATGTGCCAGAGAAATTGCCGCTTGCATCCCTGCAGGTCCTCCTCCAACTACGACTGCTTTTTGGCCTTTCCCATCTTTCTTCATTTCACCATATACTAACTCAAATGAACATCGTGGGTTCACTGCACATTTAATGGTTCTTGCAGTTCCTAGTTGCTCTGCGCAATAAAGACAGGATATACAAGGGCGAATATCTTCTGCCTTATTCATTCTAGCTTTGTTGCACCACGCTGGATCAGCAAGTTGTGCTCTACCAAGTGCCACAAAATCAAGATTGTCTTCTACTAATAATTTTTCTGCAAAATCTGGTTTTCTGATAACATCACACGCAATAACTGGAATAGATACTGCTTCTTTGATTCGTTTACCTAGATGGCGTTTCCAGCCTTGATCGTAGGAAATTGGTTCTGTAGATTCATTTGGTGCAGCATATCCACCTGCGCTTACATTTAATGCATCAAATCCAATCTTCTCAAGATGCTTTGCAATCTCAACGGATTCTTCCAGTGTCATTCCTCCCTCAAAGAAGTCATCCCCATTGATACGGATGGTTACTGGGAAGTGTTCTCCACATGCCATACGGATTCCACGAATTATTTCTGTTGGAAATTGCATGCGTTTCAAGAAATCTCCACCGTATTTATCTGTTCTTTGATTTGAATATTCACACATAAATTGTTGGATAAGATACCCATGTGCACCATGTAACTCTACCCCATCAATGCCTGCCATCTCGCACATTTTCGCTGCCATTACAAATTTTCCCACGAGTTCGCCTACTTCTTCCGTAGTTAATGCCCTTGGGACTTCTTCATTTGCAAGTGACTTGATTGCTGATGGACCTACTATTTGTTCGCCACCAAACATCTCTCGTCCTTCTCGTCCTGGATGATGTAATTGGCAAAATATTTTTCCTCCGTGTCGATGCACTGCATTCGCAAGTCGTTCTAGCCCTGGTATCATTCCAGGCTCCGTTGCATTTAATTGTACTGGATGCCCTGTTCCTGCACCTCCTGCAACCCTTGTTATCTCTGTGATAATAAGTCCACATCCACCTGCTGCCCGTTCCTCATAATACGCAACGATGCGGTCTGTCACTTCACCTGTAATAGAATTCAGACCAGTTTCCATCGCTGGCATCACGACCCTATTACGAATTTCTAGACTTCCGATTTTTCCACTACTAAATAATTTCTTCATACGCTCTCTCCTCTTGATAACTTATTTTATTAACTACGCCATAACTTACTATATATAAGAACATTAAACCTCTATAATATCTCCTGATGCTAGATACTCTACTTGCGTATGCATCTCTGACCTAAGATATTCATATTGTTCTATTCCAGTACAATGACATGTATAATATTTGGTGTTATATTCCTTTAATTTCTCCGCATAAGAATCTAATTTCCTTTTGCCTTTTTCATTCATTTCTATCCCTTTAAAATGAAATCCTCCGATTAAGACCTCTGGTTCGAACCATTTCACTATATTCAAAATCCCTTTGTGCGAGCATCCGCTAATTAATACTCGTTTCTCCCCTTCTGTTATTAACAAATATTGCTCATGCAAAAATGGATCTACCGTCAAGCTTTCTCCACATTCCACAAAAAGGTCGTTGCTATCTGTTTCATACTGTCGTTCCATAGCATTACACGTAAATAACTCTATTCCGTCCCCTAATTTCGTGTAGTCTGAGGTAATGACCACTTGGTTATGATCCTGTAGAAAGGACGCAATACCAATTTCTTTTGCAGGGCTAGAGTAAAAAGAATGAAATGCATGCTCATTAATTAAAACCTTCGCTTTCGTATTAAGCTCTAAAAACCGTTGTAAACCACCACTGTGATCATAGTGTCCGTGAGATAGAATCGCCGTATCAACTTCGGCAAGATTCACCTGCATGCTCTCTGCATTTTCTGCAAATGCACTTGTTTGCCCTGCATCGAATAAAATCTTTCTCCCTTTCACCTCTATATAGATACTCAGTCCATGTTCGCTCTTTAACTCACAGCTCCCACTTGTATTCTCCATCAATATTTTTAAGATCATTGTTTCTCCCCTGTTAACATTAAATCCATAAGTATTCTCCCTCTCTGTTACTCCGTTATGTGATTATATAGTAAACTATTTTCTAGTGAAAAGCAAAGGGATATCGCCTTGTAAAATTGCGATATCCCATCTTTTATTAAATGATTTTATATATGCTTTTTTGTTACATCAGATTGATAATCCCATAATCGAATATATTAAATTTAATTCCATTTTCCCTTCTCTGCCTTTCCAAACGTTGGACACACTATACTTTCTATGTCTTTATCCTTAATCTAATTACTACTTCTTTCTTTATCTATTATAAAACCACGATACTTCTGTATAAAGTTTTTGATTTGCATCTTAAAAGCTTATATAAATAACAATAAACTTATTGCCATAACAATCATCCCACTAATTAACCCATACATAGAGTGATGATGTTTCCCATATTCTTGTGCACATGGCAAAAGTTCATCCAAAGATATGAATACCATAATTCCTGCCACTCCAGCAAAAATAATTCCATAAACCATATCATTCATAATCGGCATCAAAAGTAACCATCCAAGCAATGCTCCAATCGGTTCCGAAAGCCCTGATGCAAAGGAATAAATAAATGCTTTTTTCTTAGATCCTGTTGCATGATACACTGGTATGGAAACTGCAATTCCCTCCGGTATATTATGCATCGCAATCGCTACCACTATCGGAATGGCTATTTCTGGTTCTTGCATCGCTGAAATAAACGTCGCTAACCCTTCTGGGAAATTGTGTATCGCAATCGCTAGCGCAGTAAAAACACCCATTCTCATAAGTTTTTTATCTTGACTCATCTCTTGGTCTGTATCATTCTTTTTATAATCCTCGTTACTTTCTAACACTTCCACATGTGGAATCTCATGTGGATTTTCTTCACTAGGAATCAATTTATCAATAATTGCAATTACTAACATTCCACCAAAAAATGCGATTACTGTGGCAATCGCCCCTTGCTTTTCTCCTAATTCAAGTACCAAGGATTCTTGTGCTTTTACAAATATTTCTATCATAGAAACATATAACATTACCCCTGCTGAAAACCCTAAACTAACTGACAAAAATACTTTGTTCGTGCTTTTAGACGTAAACGCAATCAAACTCCCTATCCCTGTGCATAATCCTGCTATTACTGTCATTCCAAATGCTAAAATAATATTATCCATCGTATATGACGCCATGTTTATTTAACACAGCTACAACCTTTCCTTGATTTAAATTTCATATACAATCTTACTACAACTGAAATATTATTTCAATCATTAGTTAGTCTACGCTAACTTTTTTATTATAACCTACTTTTCTACCACTAGTGGGTATAGATATCCATTGTATTGAAAATATATTTTTCCATGAACATAGCGTAGTATATAATCATTAAATATGCATGAATACGCTAGTACTTTTCCCTTTTTTATATTATAATAAATCATGAGTACAAAATAATTTACAGGAGGATAAAGAACAATGAGCGATTTATTTAAAAAAGAAAATCTAATCATCTTTGCAGGAGGTATCGTTACAGGAATTGTAGGTCTTAAAGTTGCGAAAACTGAGAAAGCACGTACAACTGTTGTGAAAGCTCTTGCACAAGGTATGATGACTAAGGATTGTGTAGTAGAAGAATACACTAACATCCGTGAAGAAGCAGAGGATATCTGCGCAGAAGCAAAAGCTCTTGCTGCTGCTAACGCAGAAGCTGCAGAATAGGTAGGATATATATGAAATTTCAAATAATATGCAACCAACAAGAACGCTTACGTCTAAGATTTGGTAAATATATTTTCAATCAAAAACAGGGGTATGGCTTAGAAGCTATGCTCCTTTCTTGTACAGGCGTTGAAACGGTTCTTGCAAACTACCAGAACGGTGGATTATTAATCACCTATCGAGCTAGTTCTATTTCTGCCGACGAAATTCTTTCTATCGTGAAGAATTATCAGATAACAGAATTACCTGAATTACCACCTAATGAAGAACAAAAAAAGAGAGAGATGAATGCGCTTTTCAAAAAACGTTTCGTCAAATTAGCTGCTTATCACTTTGTAATTCGACCTATTACATCATTACTGTTGCCTATCCCGCTTCGTCAAGGAAGGGTTTGGTTTCGAGCAAGTCGATTTATTCGCAAAG
>JAWXVA010000138.1:0-5695 GCA_044425815.1 Eubacteriales bacterium | reverse complement strand
TCTACAAATGTGTTGCATCCTAAGAATAATGCTAACATCTGTGATGGTTTGTTCAATTCCTCCGCTGTCTGATTCACTGCATTTCCTGCCCATAATTGTTGCATAAATGGTTTTGTTGATAAATCATCTTGGAAATTCGCACTATCTGGAAACTTAAATCCATTATACATCGTATTATATGGTGCTGGACAGATACAAGGTCCATGTGGTTCATCATACGATACAACCAAGAAAAAATCTTCTTCTTTATTCTCATCTATAAAATCAATCGCACGATTACTGCATCTATGTGCATAGGTAAAATCTTCTGTAATATCTGGATCAAAGGCCGTTTCCGCTTTTCTAGATCTTACTTTGTCCTCATCTGATAATTCATCCAAGTAGCATTTCATATCATACCAATATTTTTCATCCCAGCCTTCTGGACAATCTCCAAATCCGAAATAATCTCCACCATCCAAATGCCATTTTCCAACATAACCACAATGAATTCCATTATCTGTTAATCTCTGTCCAACGGTTTTCACATTCGCACCAAATGGCACACAATTGGTTACGACTCCATTCGTATGGGGAAAGGTTCCTGTAAATAACGCTGATCTTGCAGGGCCACACACAGGTTGACACGTATACGCATTATCGTAACGAATTCCTTCTTTTGCTAATTTATCAATATTCGGTGTAATCATATGCTCATATCCATAACATCCAACCATATCTTTACGTGTTGTATCTGTCATTATTAATACTACTTTTCTACTTTCATTCCCCATCGTTCTTATCCTCCTAGAAGTAATTATTACCTTTTCACATTGTAGCACAAACTATACCATCCTACTAGACGTTAACATTTTGTTCATAGTATATTACCTATTTCTTTACCTAATAATAGATTTTATTTCATTTTTCACACATATAATAATATTATCAAATAAGAATTACTTGTTTGATAGAAAAGTTTTTTCAGAAAATTAAAAATCTTTTTCATAACAATGCCAAGTGAGTTTGACTCGCTTGGCATCCTCCCTTTTCTGGGATGTTTTTATATTCCAATCAGAAAATAAATATATAAAATAAATTGCTAAAAACCGCAGTCCTCGTATATCACAGGACTGCGGTTTCTTTGTCATTCTAATCAATTACAATATTTATTCTATTCTGCTGTTTCTTCTGTTGCTTCTTCTGTTATAACTTCTTCTGTGGTTGTTGCTTCAACAAATACAGAATTGTCTATTAACCAAGCCACTACAATATCAGATAAAACATCTATCTCTAAATCTTCTCTTGCTGCTTGCTCATATAGTGCATCTACACTTTCGTATCCGTATTCTGTTGCGATCGCTTCAATTTCAGCATCAAATTCTTCTGCTGTTGGAATCAAATCTTCTTGTGTTGCAATATATACTACTGCAAGATTTGATTTGTAAATCTCCATTGCAAGTTCGTCAAGATATGCTTCGTAATCTTCCATCGTCAATCCAGATGCTTCTACAAATTCGTCAATTGTCATTCCATACATGGAAGCTTGAGCTTCGTAACTAGCACTAATCAAAGCTAATAAGCTAGCTAAATCTGCTTCTGGATATTCAGAAATTTCTGCTTTATCAATGATCGCTGCCCACACTTGTGTTTCACGTGCAGTAGCTTGTGTTGCTAAATTTTCGTCTTCTAATGCTGCACGAATCTCATCCCAGTATTCTTCTACTGTAGTTGCAGTCGTAGAAATTGTAGGAACTAATTCATCTGTCAATTCTGGAATATTCTCAATAGTGATTGTGTTGATTGTTACTTCAAATACTACTGCTTGTCCAGCTAAATCTTCTGACGAGTATTCTTCTGGGAATGTCAAATCAAGAGATACCACGTCTCCTACTTCTGTCCCAATTAGACCATCTTCAAATCCGTCAATAAATTGACCTGAACCAATTGTTAAATCATATCCTTCTGCTGTTCCACCATCAAAAGCAACTCCATCTAATGTTCCAACATAATCAATATTAACTGTATCTCCTGTTTCTACAGGTCTTTCTACTTCTACACTTTCAGTATAATATGTCAAGATACTATCGATTGTCAACTGAACATCTTCGTCTGTAACTTCGATTAATTCAACATCTTCTACCTCTACGCCTTTATACTCTGGCATAGTAATTAGTGATAAATCCATATCTGCAATTGCAAGATTTCCTGTCATCACACTTGATTCTGTACTTGATTCTGTGCCCTCTTCTGTAGCAGTTTCAGTACTTGATTCTGTAGTCTCTGTTCCACTACATGCAACAAGTGCCAATACAGCGCATGTACTTACTAAAATACTAACTATTTTCTTTTTCATGATTCTACCTCTTTTTCTTTTTCATTAACTTTAATATTATGACACACATACTCAAAAATAGGAAGTATTTTATTGCAGTTCACCTTTTGTTCACAGATATATTGGTTTGGATTTAGCTCCTTCAAATCGATTTAGCTTCTCCAAATCACTTGCACTTGTCACCAATCAATGGTACAATATTAACCATGTTAAATTATATCTAGAGGAGGAAAAATTGTGAGTACAGCACTTCAAATATCATTAATTGTATTAGTAGTAGTTATTATTGCATGTGTCATCTTATATTTCTTTGGAAAGAAAGCTCAGACAAGACAAGAAGAAAGCGAAAAACAAATGGAAGCGATTTCTCAAACCGTTCCATTACTTGTTATCGATAAGAAACGGATGAAATTAAAAAATGCAGGTCTTCCAGCCATTGTACTAGAGAAGACACCTTTTTACTTACGTCTTTCTAAAGTACCTATCGTCAAAGCGAAGATTGGTCCTAAAGTTATGACATTCATGTGTGACGCTAAAGTCTATGACCTGATTCCACTTAAGAAAGAAGTAAAAGCTGATATCAGTGGTATCTATATTACTGGTGTCAAAGGAATACGTGGACCGATTGAAGTTCCAGTGAAGAAGAAGAAAAAATGGTTTTCGAAGAAATAATATTGTTTTAACATTTATTCAAACCAAATCAACGGGGATGTTACAAATAGATGATTCTCAAAATATTCATCTATTTGTAACATCCCCGTTTTCGTCCCTATTTATAGTCCTACTTAAAACGCCTGAACTTCTTCCCACTTTTCTTCTATTACTGGTATTCCAAATTCCAGATTCTCTTGTCTTACTTTAAACTCTCGTTCACCTGGATATCGAATGTCTCCGCCTACTTCTATTGGTTCAGACAGTTTCAAGTCTGCTATCAATGATTCTGCAATAGCGTCAATTTCGGATTGTGTATTAAATTTGCTAGCATCAATCGCTATCATAATCTGTGTTAAGCCTATTTCACAGCCAAACTCCCCTACTTGTCTCGTTGAATTTCCATTTGTTAGTGTCGTTCCAATTAAATCTAACAATATAGAAAGTCCACTTCCTTTCCAGTATCCCATTGGCAACACACGCGATGATTCTTCTATTTCTGTTGGATCTGTTGACAACACCCCTGCTTTATTGTAGCCACCTAGCACTGGTAGTTGCTCTTTTTTCAAACGTGTTTCTTCCATTTTCCCATATGAAAATTGGGACATTGCACAATCCACCACTACGTGGTTCCCATTGCGTCTAGGTACAGCAAGTACGAGTGGATTATTCCCTATTCTAGCGTCTTTCGCTCCCCAAGCAGGCATATTCGGTGTCGTATTGCTCCAACAAATAGCGATGCACCCTGCTTCTGCTGCTTGGCGCCCATAACTTCCACCTCGCATCCAGTGATTGTTATTTCCTAGTGCGACGATGCCAACGCCAAATTCTTTTGCTAGTTCACACGCACGATTCATTGCTTTCTTTGCATTTAAAGGGCCGAATCCCTGATGTCCATTCCAGCGTTCTATAGCACCAAAATTTATTTCGCATGTCGGCTCAAGCTTTGGATTCATCATCCCTTCATCTAAACGGGACACAACCCATGGAAAACGATTCAAACCATGAGAGTAAATGCCGTCCAAACTGTTTTGTGCAAATACCGTTGCTGCTGCCTCTGCATTTTCCGCATCAAACCCTCTGCTTTCTAACACCCGCTTAAATTCTTGTTTCATATCTTCGTATTTAACTCTCAACATCTGCTTCACCTCCGATTTTCCTTATTATATCGTATCTGGCTACTAATTACTATTCTTCCACTGCTTTTGTAGCAATAATATTCACTCCTGTTTCTGCGATATTTTCTATAATAATATCGCCTATGCAGACAGGTGCTTGGACACTCACATTCTTTAAAACATCAATGCATTCAAATATCTTATCTTTTGGAATATCCTTTTCTGTTTTTACAGAAATCACTTTTTCCAAACTATTGCATACGCGCACTGTGGTGGTTACAATTCGTGTAGGATTCGTCATCTCTTTTTTGGCATATACTTCTCCTCTTCTACACGTATGACCTGTAACAGAAATATTTCCTTGTTCTTTCATTTCTACTGTAAGCTGGCATCCCATAGGACAACCTATACAAACGATATTTTGATTAGTCATGTGCCACCTCTTCTATACGAATATATATGTCTTCTTTCTGTATCTGTTGTAACATGTCCTTTGTAATTTTTACTTCTTCCATTTCTCCTGGTGCCATCACTGCTCTCTTTTTCCGGAAAATTAATTGTTCTCCTAAATAGACACATATCTGTGCATTTTTAAATACCTTTGTAACACGGAATCGTACGATAACTGGTGATTCCATTTTCTCTACTTCTATAAACGTAGGGACTGTGTATCGTACACCATCACCTGAATGAAGAACCACTCCCTGTTTCTCTGTAGTTTTTTCTTTTTCAATTATATATTGTGCTGCATACTTCCCTGCCATAGCTGCCTCTTGGGATACAAAATCCACCAAATCATGAACATGTAATACATTGCCACATGCGAAAATCCCTGAGATATTTGTTTCAAAGTGATTGCTTACTAGAGCACCTTTTGTCACATCGTTCATCGCAATTCCAATGGAATTAGATAATTCATTTTCAGGAATTAACCCTACTGATAGCAGTAGCGTATCACAAGTATATTCTTGTTCCGTTCCTATGATTGGCTTTCCTTTCTTATCTACCTGCGCTAATGTCACTCCCTCTACTCTCTCTTTTCCTTTAATCTCTATTACCGTATGACTTAATTTCAATGGGATATTATAATCATCTAAGCACTGTACTATATTTCTCTTTAGACCCCCTGAATACGGCATTATTTCGGAAACCACCTTTACGTTCGCACCTTCTAATGTCATACGCCTAGCCATAATGAGTCCTATATCACCCGATCCTAGAATTACCACTTCTTTTCCTGGCATGACACCTTCTCTATTTACTAATCTCTGAGCTGTTCCCGCGGAATATATTCCTGCTGGTCTTGTTCCTGGTATATTCAAGGCTCCTTTCGGGCGCTCTCTGCATCCCATAGCTAGAATAATTGTTCGTGTCTGAATCTCATACAGGCTCATTTCTTTACTGATTGCAGTCACTTTTTTATTACTTATTTTATACGCACCACTGCTTTCAATTTGGTCTTCTAACGCAATATCTATCACCATTGTTGAAAGTCTATATTCTATCTTCTGTTCTACAATGCGACGTGCAAATTTATCAGCATATTCAGGTCCTGTTAACTCTTCGTTGAATGTATGAAGACCGAATCCATTATGTATACATTGATTCAAGA
>JAWXVA010000137.1:0-5705 GCA_044425815.1 Eubacteriales bacterium | reverse complement strand
GAAGCTACTCTGAAGAGAATTGCAGAGAATCAAGGAAGAACAGAGGAAGGATTTAGTATTGATTTGGCGTACAGTTTCTTCTTGTCTGCTGATAATGCTCATGCAGTGCATCCGAATTATTCGGAGAAAGCAGATAAAACAAATCACCCATTCCCAAATGCTGGCGTTGTAATTAAATATGCAGCAAACCAACACTATACAACGGATGGTAGAACAGGTGCTTATATTAAGATGCTCTGTAATCGTGCAGAAGTCCCATATCAGCTGTATTATAATCATTCTGATGTGGCAGGAGGTAGTACGCTTGGTAATCTTGCAATAATGCAAGTTCCGATTCCAGCAGCAGATATAGGTGCAGCACAATTAGCAATGCATTCACCATATGAGACAGGTGGCATAAAAGATACATGGTATTTAATAAGATTATTAGAGGAATTCTACAAAAATTAGAATAAAGCATTACTTTACCTTAAAAAAGTGTTGAATTTTGCTGGAGATGTGTTTATAATGGTGAAATCGAGTAAATAATGAAAGAAAGCAATGAAAGAGACTCTGTTTTTGAAACTTGACAGGAATTTAGCGTCACCGACTGAGAGCGCTGATGAAGGGAAGAAGACAATAGGGAACACTCTGGAGCTGATTGGTTGAAAGCAGGATGATGTGGATGAAGCATCAGATGTCGTAGGTCAATACGTGATACGCGTTAAGTATTAGAGAGGAATGAGACGAGCCATATAAGGAAGTCCATTCAATGCGGGTGGTACCGCGGATTAGAGTATATCCGTCCCGAGATGTTATGTAAGCATCTCGGGACTTTTTTATATTATAAAAACAATGCGAAGTCATTTAATAGCGAGAAGTTTAGAAAACTGGAATTGTAATTATAGAAGAATTTTGGAGGAAACTGGAATGGAATTTTTAACAGGCGTTAAACAGAAAGAAACATTAGAATTAAGTCAATTACTAGAAGAAGGTGTAGTAGGAACAAAAGTAAAGGTGAATGGTGCAGTGCACACAATTCGCGATATGGGAACAGTTGCATTCGTTATTTTGAGAAAAAGAGAAGGTCTTGTCCAAGCTGTTTATGAAGAAGGTGTATCACAATTTGATTTGAAATCAATCAAAGAAGCAGCAACAGTAGAGGTATACGGTGAAGTACATGCTTCTGAAAAAGCGCCAAACGGAATTGAAATTCGCATCGAAACATTACGTATCTTAAGTATGCCAGAAGCAGAGATGATGCCACTTGCAATTTCTAAATGGAAATTAAATACTTCATTAGAATCGAAGTTAAACTATCGTTCTATTTCCCTTCGTAATGTGAGAGAACGTGCGAAATTCAAGATTCAAGAAGGCCTAGTAAGAGGCTTCCGTGAATTCTTATATACACAAGGATTTACAGAAATTCGTACACCTAAGATTGGAGCAAAAGGAGCAGAGGGTGGAGCGAATATCTTCAAATTAGATTACTTCCACAAACCAGCAGTTCTAGAACAGAGCCCACAATTATACAAGCAAATGATGGTAGGGGTGTTTGATAGAGTATTCGAAACAGCACCAGTATTTAGAGCGGAAAAGCACAATACAAAACGTCACTTGAATGAATATACAAGTCTTGACTTTGAAATGGGTTACATCGATAGCTTCGAAGATATCATGGCGATGGAGACAGGATTCTTACAATACACAATGAACTTACTTGCAACAGAATATGCAAAAGAAGTGAAAATGCTAGGAATTACATTACCAAACGTAGATAAGATTCCAACTGTTAAATTCAAAGACGCGAAAGATTTAGTATCAGAAAAATACAACAGAACAATCAGAAATCCATTTGACTTAGAGCCAGAAGAAGAATTACTAATCGGTCAATACTTCAAAGAAGAATGTGATGCGGACTTCGTATTCGTAACACACTATCCATCGAAAAAACGTCCATTCTACGCAATGGATGATCCAACTGACACAACATACACAGTAAGTTTTGACTTATTATTTAAAGGGTTAGAAATCACAACAGGTGGACAACGTATTCACCAATATCAGATGTTAGCAGATAAAATTGAAGCTCGTGGGATGACTCAAGAAGGACTAGAGCAATACATGGCAACCTTTAAACATGGCATGCCACCACACGGTGGGTTGGGACTTGGCTTAGAACGTCTAACAATGCAATTAATCGGTGAAGAAAACGTACGTGAGACAACATTATTCCCACGTGATATGAACCGCTTAGAACCATAGGGTGAATATGATACAGATATTCTATACAGTAGAATAATAGGATTAGATGATAAGAAATAAGAAAGGAAATGAATGATGGCTAATAAAATTAATGATGAAACAATTGATTATGTAGGAATTCTTGCGAAGCTTGACTTGTCAGGAGATGAGAAAGAGAAAGCAAAAGAAGATATGGAAAAAATGTTAGATTATATCGATACATTGAATGAATTAGATACAGAAGGTGTAGAACCGATGTCTCATGTATTTGCTGTGAATAACGTATTCCGTGAAGATGTTGTGGTAAATGGGGATAACCACGAAGCAACATTACAGAATGCACCAGTGAAGAAGAATGACAGTTTCAAAGTACCTAAGACAGTATAGGATATTATAGAGAAAATGGAGGAGAGACGATGAGTATATTGAATCTAACAGCTGTAGAGTTAGGCAAGAAAATCAAAGCGAAAGAAATATCAGTTGCTGAAGCAACACAAGCGGTTCTTGCTCAAATTGACAGTGTGGAAAGTGATGTAAATAGTTATATTACGATCGACAAAGAAGGCGCACTAAAGAGAGCAGAAGAAGTGCAGAAGTTAATAGATGATGGAACTTTGACAGGACCACTCGCAGGTGTTCCAGTTGCAGTCAAAGACAATATGTGTACAGAAGGTATCTTGACTACTTGTGCATCGAAGATTTTAGAAGGATTTGTACCAACATTTTCATCAGAGGCGGTACTTCGCTTACAAGAAGCAGGAGCAGTTGTAATCGGTAAGACAAATATGGATGAATTCGCTATGGGAAGTACGTCAGAGACTTCTTACTATGGAGCTACTAAGAATCCTTGGAATACAGCACACGTGCCAGGTGGTTCGTCAGGTGGTTCTTGTGCAGCAGTAGCAGCAGAAGAGTGTTATTTCGCATTAGGATCAGATACAGGTGGATCGATTCGTCAACCAAGTGCATACTGCGGTGTGGTTGGAATTAAACCAACATACGGAACTGTTTCACGTTACGGATTAGTTGCTTACGGTTCATCATTAGACCAAATCGGACCAGTAGCAAAAGACGTAACAGACTGTGCTACAATATTAGAGACAATCGCAGCACACGATTCAAAAGACAGTACTTCAGTAGCACGTGAGAAATATGATTTCACAAGTGCATTAGTAGATGATGTAAAAGGAATGAAAATCGGTATGCCAAAGGCATATTTTGAAGATGGATTAGATTCTGAAGTAAAAGCAGAGATTCTAAAAGCTGCAAAAGTATTAGAAGAAAAGGGCGCAATTGTAGAAACATTTGACCTTGATCTGGTAAAATACGCAATTCCAGCATATTATGTAATTGCATCTGCAGAAGCAAGTTCGAACTTAGAGCGATTCGAAGGTGTAAAATACGGATACAGAACTCCAGAATATAGCGAATTACACGAGATGTATAAGAAGACTCGTTCGGAAGGATTCGGAGCAGAAGTAAAACGCAGAATTATGCTTGGTTCATTCGTATTAAGTTCAGGTTACTACGATGCGTATTATCTAAAAGCCCTTCGTACGAAAGCATTGATTAAAGCAGCATTTGATAAAGCATTTGCAGAATATGACATGATTCTTGCGCCAGCAGCACCAACAACAGCACCAGAATTAGGAAAGAGTTTAGCAGATCCTATGAAGATGTATTTGAGCGACATTTACACAATCGCTGTGAACTTGGCAGGACTACCAGGAATTTCTATTCCAGTGGGAAAAGACAGTAAAGGTTTACCAATAGGAATGCAATTAATCGGAGATTGCTACCAAGAAAATAAAATTATTCAAGCGGCATATAGCTATGAATGTGCATCAGAAGCAAAGATGATGCGTGCACCAATCTGTACAAAGGGGGACAAATAAGATGGCAAAACAATACGAAACCGTCATTGGTCTAGAAGTTCATGTTGAATTAGCAACAAAAACTAAGATTTTCTGTGGATGTAGCACAGAATTTGGTGGAGCACCCAATAGCCATACTTGCCCAGTATGTACAGGAATGCCAGGTTCATTACCAGTGTTAAATAAACAAGTGGTAGAATACGCTATGGGCGTAGGATTAGCAGTAAATGGAACAATTACACAAGTGTGTAAATTTGATCGTAAGAACTATTTCTATCCAGATAACCCACAGAACTATCAGATTTCACAATTATACTTACCAATCGTAAGAGATGGATATGTGGAAATCGAAGTAGGAGAAGAGACGAAGAAAGTGCGCATTCATGAAATCCACATGGAAGAAGATGCAGGGAAATTAGTCCATGATGAATGGGATAATGCATCTCTTGTAGATTATAACCGAAGTGGAGTTCCACTAATAGAGATTGTATCAGAACCAGATATGCGTTCTGCAGAAGAAGTAATTGCATACCTAGAAAAATTACGTCTTATCATTCAATATCTAGGCGCATCAGATTGTAAATTAAACGAAGGTTCTATGAGAGCCGACGTGAACTTATCCATCCGTGAAGTAGGAAGTACAAAATTCGGAACACGTACAGAGATGAAGAACTTGAACTCATTCAAAGCAATTGCAAGAGCAATTGAAGGAGAGAGAGCCCGTCAAATCGAATTAATAGAAGAAGGAAAAGAAGTAGTCCAAGAAACACGTCGTTGGGATGATAACAAAGAATATTCTTATGCGATGCGTTCCAAAGAAGATGCGAAAGACTACCGTTATTTCCCAGAACCAGACCTAGTACCAATCGTAATTAGCGATGAGTGGATTGCAGAAATCAAAACCAAAGAACCAGAATTTAGAACAGCTAAGATTGCAAGATACCAAGAAGAATTCGGCATTCCAAAATACGATGCAGAAATTATTACTAACTCAAAACACTTAGCTGACCTATTTGAAGAAACAACAGCAATTTGCAAACAACCTAAGAAAGTATCGAACTGGTTGATGGTAGAACTGCTTCGTTTAATGAAAGATGCACAAGTAGAAGCAGAAGATTTAACATTTACAGCAGAAAACTTCGGGAAACTAATCTTATTAGTAGAAGATGGTGTAATCAACGGAAATGTTGCGAAAGATATCTTCAAATTAATCTTCGAGAGCAATATCGACCCAGATAAATATGTGGAAGAAAATGGGCTCAAGATGGTAAATGATGACGGTGCACTTCGTGCAACAGTAGAGAAAGTAATAGCAGAGAATCCACAATCGGTAGAAGACTACAGAGCAGGAAAACAAAAAGCAATCGGCTTCTTAGTTGGTAAAACAATGCAAGCAATGCAGGGAAAAGCAAATCCAGGGAAAGTAAATGAATTGTTGAAAGAACTTTTGTAAGAAGTTTGTGTTGACGTATTTGAATTAAGTGAGGGAAATAAAAAATATAAAACTTGACTTTTACACATCATTAAGGTAATATTTCCTTGAGTAAAAGCGATGAAAAGAACAAGTAACTCTTCTAAGAAGATACAGAAAGTAGCCGGCTGATGAGA
>JAWXVA010000024.1:0-30231 GCA_044425815.1 Eubacteriales bacterium | reverse complement strand
TCTTGGTTTTCTTGGTGCTTCTACACCTTCTGCATCTGTAGGTCTTGGACGTCTTGGTTTTCTTGGTGCTTCTACACCTTCTGCATCTGTAGGTCTTGGACGTCTTTTTCTAGGTTGTGTAGCCTCTCCATTTAATTCGCCTTTGATGTCTCTTGTACTTTTTTGATTATCCATGCTGCTTTTTACCCTTCTTCTCTTCCGATCTATATTCTATAAATCTGTATTTGTATTCTTGCGTTTCTGTATGAAAACCTTCTGTACTATCCATTTTAATCAATACTAGAATGGTTTGAAAAATAAGTTGTATATCTTTCCAGATACTAAATTCTTCTATATACATCATGTCCATTGTCAATTTATCTTTAGGCGGTGTGTTGTACTTCCCTGCTATCTGGGCATACCCAGTTAGTCCGCCTTTCATTCGTAATCGGTATTCAAATTCTGGCAATTTTTTCGTGTAATTCTTCACATTTTTTACCATCTCAGGTCTTGGCCCCACTAATGCCATCTCGCCTTTGAATACATTCCACAATTGTGGTATTTCATCTATTCGTGTACGCCTTAGTACATGACCAACTCGCGTAATTCGCTCGTCTTTTGTCATCGCTGATTTAATCTCTGCGTCTACTTTCATCGTTCGGAACTTGTACACTTCTATAATCGCCCCATCTAATGTGGCTCTTTTTTGCTTAAATAATATCGGTCCTTTATCATCGATCTTGATCGCTATGACCGCTCCTATACACAGTGGCATAAATAGTATCCCGCCTGCTACTGAGAAGAACACATCCATCAGCCGCTTCACAACTCGCTGACTCAGCGTCATCACCTTACTATTCTTGTTTAATAAATAGATATCATCCAACATGTACTGTTCTGCGTGTAGCTTCATGATATCTTCTACTAACGGATTGAAGTAAACATTCTTTCGCAACTTGTAACATTCTCTCATAACTACTGCGCTGATATCGGATGGCACATCATATACAAAGACCGTGTCTACATCTAAAATATGTGTACACAACTCAGGATCTCTATAATCTACTATATCAACGATCTTATACTGCTTCTGGTATAAATCAATTCCCTTTACAATGGCATTCAAACTCTTTTGGCTCGCTGTTATGATACAACACCGCTCTGGTTCATGTAACGCAAAGTATAACCCATGCCCTCCATATGTAAATACAAGAATTAATACCGTCTGGATAATCATAACAACTGCTAAAAGCCCAATATGATTAAAGCGAAATGCTTTAACATCGGGCACATCTGTCATCATCACTGCCACTTGTACATATGTTACAATATCAGTACATATGCTCGCCAGAATTAATGAGCGTATAATTGGTTTACTTTTTCGTCTTCCTATGTCATAACTGCCATAAATCTTCAGGAATAATACGCCACTTACTGCATAAGTGATTAGTGTTACGCCTAATGTTCTAGATAGATTATTGTATCCCGCTATGTGTATTCCTGATACTAACACAAAGGTTCCCATCAAGCTAATATATAACATGTATTTAATGAAACTCCATAGAGTCGCATCTATTTTCAATAGATGTTTATCCATATTTCATTATCACCATCCTTACATACTCAAGTCATTATATAGTATTCCGCTCCAATTCGCAAGTTTTTACTATGGACTTAAGATTTTATTTGCTATTTTTTCACGGATAAACGCTGCAATTCGTAGCGTATTTTCTCCATCAAGGTACTGAAAATATTGTTGTCTGAAGTTCTCTAATTCTTCTTTGTAGTGTGTTTTGTACTCCGATATTCCATTTATAATTTTTACAATTTCGGCTTCTGTCTTACAGATATCTCCTGGCATCGTGTCAAAATCAACAAAATACCCTATGCTGCTTTTGTATTCTTCTAAGTCTGGAGCGTAGAATACTATTGGTTTTCCTAATAATGCATAATCAAATACAATCGATGAATAATCTGATATCAACATTTCACTCACAAAAAACAATTTATATAATTCCTCGTCACTCACTTCTAATATCTGTGGGTGTTCAAAAATCGGGATTCCCTTCAACAGAGGGTGCCTTTTATATAGTAAGATACAATCTGAATCTAGCTCTTCCACTATCTTCTTTCCATCCAACTCAAGTGCTCGAATTCCCTTGTGTATATTCCCGCGAAATGTAGGCGCATACAAGAGTAATCTTTTCCCTTTACACTCCTGGTATTTCTCGTAGAATTCCCACTCCATTTGCTTTCTATACAATTCATCATATAATTTATCGGTTCTTGGCATTCCTAGCACTACCACCTGCGCTTCTGTTACGCCAAATGCTTTGCTATAGGGTGTAATCCAATATTGACTATTCGCTAATACATAATCATAATTTTGTATCAGGTATTCTCTTTCAATACAATTTCCGAATTGTTTAATCGCTCCCGTAGCATGCCACACTTGAAGGACTTGCACACCTTCTCGTTTAAACTTACTGACCACGTAATTATTATCCGTAATGATAACAAATGCCGACTGATTAATATGCCATATCTGTTGCATTGCATTAAGCATATAAAGAAAGCTATACCATAGGTTATTCTTGCCAAATCGCATCAACACCGTCTTAATCGTATATTCATTCCTTAGCTCTTCATAAAGCGCTAACATGTCGTCTTCTAATTCGTCAGATTCTAAAGATACTACTGTTATTTGATTTCTATTGATTGGCATTCGTGTTGCAATCACATTAATACTTCTTAAAATAATATCCAGTATCATCGTTTTGATTTTCACTACATTCCCTGCTTTCTACATTTCACCAAACACAAGATCAACTACACGTTTAGATGCTTTCCCATCCTCACAATTGTTGAATCGTTCATTAAAGGTAGCTAGAAATTCATAATCATAATGTTCTTCTTTTATCGATTCTAACATCTGATTTTCTTCCTCGAAAATGTTTCCTGGTAAATCTTCATTGATATCGATGTAAAATCCACGTAATTCTTCTTGATAAAATTCTAAATCATACATATAGAAATAAATTGGTCTTTTAAGTATTGCGTAATCAAAAAATACGCTTGAGTAATCTGTCACCAGTATATCGCTTATAATATAAAGATTGCTGATATCTGCATTTGCATCAATCCCATAGACAAATCCTTCGTAATCTTTCATCTTGAATTTATTTATAATTAGATAGTGCGGTTTGAATATCACTACATATTCATCCCCTAACACTTCTTTCCATTTTGCAAAATCAACTTCTAATTCAAATGTGTACCCTTTTTTTGTGTAACTATTATCACGCCATGTTGGTGCATACAAAATCACTTTTTTCCCAAGTGGAATCCCATATTGCGCTTTTAGCTTGTCCACGTCTTCTGGCAACCAATTAGATAAACAATCATTTCTTGGGTATCCTGTTTCTATTAATCGTGCCTTTTCTATCTGAAATGCACTTTGGAATACTTCGGTGCAAAACCGATTCGGTGCGATCATATAATTGTACTTTGCTACATCTTGTGCATATGTTTTTGTCATTTCTTCAAAAGACATTTCACTACGATAAAATGTTGTATCTTCTCCAGCTAAAATGTCAAACCCCAATCTTTTTAGTGGAGTTCCATGCCATGTCTGCAAATATACTTGGTTCTTATTTTTCACTACATACCCTGGCAATTTGCAGTTACATACCCAATATTTGCTCTTCGCCAAATAATAAAGGTATTTTGGTCCGCCATATCCAATCACCTTCGTTCTTGGAATTACGATTTTCTTCTTTTTATAGCCATTAATAGCCCATATAAATTTGTATTCTTGAAAACTTTCTGATTCTAACATGTATTCATGCAATGCTCTTGGATTATCGGAATACCCTCTCCCATGGAACGAGATAAAGAGAATCGTTTTCTCATCTGGTCGAATCACCCTACTATAAATCGGTGCTATGGCCTTAAGTATCTTAACCAAAATTCTTCGTATCTTCTTAACGATGTTCTTTATTTTTTTTCTTGCCTTCTTTATTTTGTTTTTTATCATCTTTCCCTAAATCTTTCTTAATCTGCTTATCGAACTCTTTCTTACTATCTTTACTAAGATCTTTTTTTATTCTGGTAGTTGATACACCTTCTGTTCTTGGTAAGTATACTACTTTGCAATATTCTTCCAAATAATCAAACTTCCCTTTCCAGTCGTCTCCCATGACAAATGTATCTATCTTATGTTTCTGCACATCTTCTGCTTTTTGTTCCCACGAGTATTCTAGTATTACCTCGTCTACATATTTGATTGCTTTTAGAATCTGTACACGATCTTCTTCACTGTAATAAGATTTTTTACCTTTTATCTTATTAAAACTGTCACTACTAACTGCAACTACCAAATAATCACCGCATGCTTTTGCTCTTTTCAGAATATTGATATGCCCTCTGTGAAGCAAATCAAATGTTCCGTATGTTATTACTTTTCTCATATTATCCTATCCTTTTATCTCTTTTCCCAATTATTTACTAAGTAACTGAGATAACTTCCTACTAAAACTCTGTTTCTTTTTTCTATATTCGATAAGCCTCGCCTGGAATTTTTCTTCATTCAAAGCCTTTTTCTTCTTTGCACTCATTGCATTGTACTCTGCTACATAATCTGAGTAATGTTCGCACACACTCTGTACTTCTCCATACTCTCGCATCTCACCAGCTTCAATCCACAATGCTGTATCACAGAAACTCTGTATCTGCTGTAGCGCATGTGATATAAATATTATAGTCTTCCCGCTTGATTTTAACTCAGTCATTCTATCTAAACATTTCTGTGCAAATCCTTTGTCTCCTACCGACAGTGCCTCATCCACGATGATAATATCTGGATCGAGCGCTAGATTGATAGAAAACCCAAGCCGTGATTTCATACCACTTGAATATTTTTTCACTGGTTGATATAAAAACTCACCTATTTCTGAAAATTCTATCACGCCTTCTGTTATTTCATTAATTCGCTTTTTGCTAAGGCCAAGCAATGCGCCTTTTAGTTCTATATTTTCTAGACCTGTTAGTTGATTATTCAGCCCTGTATTAATTGCAACTAAGGCTTGTTCTCCATTCACTTTTAAAGATCCACTATCCACTTCTGAAATCCCTGATAATATAACAGATAGTGTAGATTTTCCGGAACCGTTCGTCCCCAAGATTCCAACTACTTCGCCTTTAGGAATTTTTACACTTATATCACGTAACGCATAAAATCGCTGTCCATTCTTATTCTTTTTTTCTTTGGACTTTAGTGTATAGATTTTGGAAACATTTTCTAATTCAATTGCATATTCTTGATTCACTGCTACCTCCACCTATACCATATCTATAAACTTAAACTTGAACTTGTACATCATAAAACTGCCTAACAGTAGTAACACGACTGTCACTCCCCAAAATATTATCATTTCTTTCATATAATAAAAAAGTCCTCTATGATAAAAGAAACAATCTCTATATCCTTGCACAATATAATATATTGGATTTGCTTTTAATAAATATTCTAATCCCGTTGGGACATCATTAGGGATTGTCCAAAGAATCGGGGTGAGATACAATAATAATCTCATGCACGCAAGTATTAATTTTCTAGTATCTCGTGCCAACATATTCAGCACTGCTGTTGTCATAGACAATGCGATTGCAAATATCACCGCGCATAATAAGTAATATAATAACCCAAACCAGTGTACACTTGGATAATATCCACCTGCGGTAAATATAATGAGCAAGATACTCATAATACAGGCGTGATTAAATAGTTCTTTCAATACCACCGTAGCTGGTAAGATACTGACTGGAAATTTCATTTTCATGATTACATTTACTTTTGAAAAGATGGCATTGCAACCATTTGTAATGCAAGGTGATATGAAAAACCACACCACCATCCCACCTAGCATCCAGTAGATGTATGGGATATCTTCCACGTCTCCTCTATCCAAGATATACCCAAAGACAAACCAATAGGTCAATACTTGAATCAGTGGATTCGCAAAATTCCAAAACAGTCCTAATTTGGAGTCTCGCATGTCTCCTAATAATTCGTATTTGGCAATGGAATAGATTCTATATAAATTACTGAAATTTTCTTTCAGTACGTACTTCAAACTTTTAAGCATGTGGATTCCTCCGAAATTTTACATTCCCACATTATAACTTCATTACATTATAGATGTCAATTCTGTTTTTTTCGTGAATTATACACTATATTAACCTGTTTTTTACTTTTCTTTATATCGATTCATCTTAAGTTTTTATTATTAATAGTTATTTTGTATTAATTAAACAAATATGTCAAAAATTCAATATCCCCACAAAAGTCACTTCACGTAAGCAATCTCTTTAACTTGACTTCTTCCACCAACAACGATAATATTAATAATTATGTTAAAAAGGAAAGGAAAATTTATGGAAAAACAAAGAAACCGCTACTTAATTCTTTTCGCAGCAGCTATTGTGAACTTCTCTTATGGAAGCGCATATATTTGGTCTGTTTTCCAACCTGCAGCGAAAGAAAAATTTGGACTTGAGGCTAGTTCAGCCAATAGACCATTTAATGTTTTTATGGGATTTTTTGTACTAGGTAATATTCTAGGGGGAAAATTACAACAAAAATTAGGAACAAGGCTCACTATTTTACTAGGAAGTTTCTGGATGTGTTTTGGATTCTTGCTTACTGCATTTATTCCTGTAAATATGCCTTATCTACTTTCTATCACCTATGGCATTATGGGCGGATGTGGTGCTGGTATTGCTTACAATGCATTGATTGCTGGTACACAGAAATGGTTCCCTGATAAACGAGGTATGGTAACAGGTATTATTATTTGTACCGTTGGGGCTCCTGGTCTAATTATGACTCCGATTCTTAATACCTGCATTGCTGCTTATGGGTTTTCACACTCGATGATGCTCGTTGCACTTATTTATTTCGCGATTTGCTTCGGTCTTGGGTGGCTTATTGTTGCCCCCCCTGAAGGATATGCTGAACAAGATATCATTAACTCTGCTAATAGAATACCTGATCACGGCTTTATGAAAAAACAATATTCCACAAGTGAAATACTTCGCACAAAACAGTATTATCTTATTACTGGTGCAATGATGCTTGCTGTTCCAGCTTATTTCCTTATCAATCCAATGATGTTATCTCTTGGAGTTGAGCGTGGACTTACGGAAGCATTAGCCATTTCTGGTGTTATGATTTCTTCTATATTAAATATCAGTGGACGCTTGATTGCACCTTGGATTTCTGACAAAGTTGGAAGCAAAGTCATGTTAATTCTGCTGTTTGCTGTCAGTATGGGTTCTGTTCTTACGCTTATTATCGCAGAAGGATTTGTATTTATTCTTTGTGTTGCTCTTGTAAGCTTTAGCTATGGTGGTTTCTTTGGAATCTTCCCTGTAATCGTAGTAGATTACTTCGGGACGAAATATTCTGGTATGAATTATGGTATGGTTATGATAGGCTATGGTATCGTATCGATTCTATGCCCTAATATCGTTGCTATGGGTATCGGAATTTCATTTGCAGTCGCAGGTGTTGCTTGTGTTCTTGGAATGATTTGTACCCTTCTAATGAAAAAATCAACGAATGCATAACAACTGATTTTATCAAAAAGGACAAGCTCGTGATGAGTTTGTCCTTTTGTAATTCTATAAGAATGTTATACCATTCCATTTGTTGTTTTGTATTTCCATAACATGTCTGCATGATTTTGTTCTTCTATTTGAATATCTGCTAATAACTTACGAACATTCGAGTCTCCAAATACAAAAACCCCACTGTTGTATTCTGATGAAACTAATTTCTCATTTCCTATACAATCTGTTGCAAGGTAGCAGTCATTTTGTTTATCTTCTGTATTCTCTGCTTGCGAATATGTGGCTGTTGGCGCATAATTTTTCCCTGCACTATCGTTACAGTTACAGCTTGGAACTGTTCCACCTAAGACTTGTTGCAATGAATCACAGTGTTTTTGTTCTTCTTTTTGAATATTTAAAAATAGGTCTTTAAGCACTGTATCTTTTGCTTGCTTTGCATGTCTCCCGTATTTTTCTACACAGCCTTCTTCTTGCATTTTTAAACTTTTGATTTCTGCGGTTTCTTTCTCTGTTAAAATCATAATAATCGCTCCTTATTCGTATATATTTAGTCGCGATTATTATGTGTCAATACTTGGGATATTATGTATCTAATGCTCAAAATTCCTAATTATATTTCTCTGCACTATATCGTTTTCACTATTTATCTTCTTTATTTCCTTTTGATTCCTTATTTTCATTCTTATCGATATATAGATTTTTGATAATCAAATTTTCTACATCCGACGCACCTAATTGACGTAATGTACTCTTCATCTCATAGTTGTGTGACAATCCTTTTGTACCTGGTTCTTCTACGAGTGCTGTCGCTGCTGGACCTTTTTTGAATACTACTTTCAACATTACTGGTGTAATAATCGTTGTAATAACTACTACCACTACAATCGGTCCCATGAAATTGGATCCTACAAGCCCAAGCGCTGCACCTTTACTAGCTACAATCAGTGCCACCTCTCCACGCGATACCATACCTGTACCAATTCTGACACATTGATAATTCTGATATCCGCATAGCTTAGCACCCACTCCACAACCTATAATCTTTGTTAATACAGCCACTACTACAAGGGCTGCTGAAAATGCAACTATCGTTCCTGTCATCGCTGGCAGTTCTACTTGAAGTCCAATACTAGCAAAGAATATTGGAGATAAATATAAGTAAGAAATAACATCGAATTTCGCTGCTATATAATGCGATCTACGTGTATTCGCCAATATAAGACCTGCTACAAAAGCACCCGTGATATCTGCCACCCCAAATACTTCTTCTGCTATATATGACATCAAAAGACAGAATACCAATGCAATAATTGTATGTCTATGAAGATCTCTCTCTTCCGATTCACTCCAATAACGGTATACTTTATAGAAAATTACTCCTGCAACTCCTGCAAAAACAAAGAATCCTGCAGTTTTTAGCAACACCAATACTATACTAACTGAGGCATCTGTAAAACTTGTTACAATGGTCAATCCCACAATACCTAAAATATCATCAATGATTGCAGCCCCTAAAATAGCATTTCCAGATCTAGTCTTAAGTTTCCCCATCTCCTTTAATGTCTCAACTGTAATACTAACAGAAGTCGCTGTTAATATAATTCCCATAAACACGTTTTGCAATACGATAGATCCCGATGCATCTGATGCAATTCTGCCTGCTTGATTGAAATAATCTGCTACTAGATATCCACCCGCCAATGGCACTAAAACACCGAATATTGCAATCACAAATGATGCTTTCCCACTCTTTTTGAGCTCTTTAATATCTGTTTCCATCCCTGCTCCGAACATGAGCACAATTACCCCTATCTCAGCTGTCGCTTCAATAAATGATGTATCTTGAATAATATTCAAACATGCTGGTCCAAATACAAGCCCCGCTAATAGCGCACCGACAACTTGTGGCATCTGGAATTTTTTTGAGATGACTCCCATCACTTTTGTACTAAGTAAAATCATTGCTAGATCGAAAATAAATCCATAACTTTCCATAATTTTCGCCTTCCTTTAGTTAATTTCTTCCTATTATAATGTGTGCACTTTGTGCCCAAGAAATATCTTATTCCTTTTTATCTGATTAGGCAATATGCGTTTTCACACTATTTACTAAAAATTTAGCACTTTTTTTATCTATAATTCACGAAATTTATATTTGACATTTTCTTATTTATTTCTTATGATTAATTTCGTGAGATTTGAATCTCAAAGCAACTGAACTAAAGGAGGATGTTACTAATGGAACGTGAAAAATTCAGTTCTAGATTGGGATTTGTATTAATCTCAGCCGGTTGCGCAATAGGTCTTGGCAACGTATGGAGATTTCCATACATCGTTGGACAATATGGAGGCGCAGCATTTGTATTAATTTATTTATTTTTCTTAGCAATTATAGGCTTACCTATCATGATTATGGAATTTTCTGTAGGTCGTGCAAGCCAGAAAAGTATTGCAAAATCATTTCATAAACTAGAATCTACTGATTCTAAATGGCATATTTACAGCCTATTTGGTATCGCTGGTAACTATTTATTAATGATGTTTTACACAACTATTGCAGGGTGGATGTTTATTTATTTCTATAAAACTGCGAATGGTGATTTCGATGGTCTTGATGCAGATGGTATCGGAAATGCATTCAACGAACTACTTACACAACCACTTGTCATGATTTTTGCAATGGTTTTTGTTGTTGTTCTAGCAATGTTTGTATGTGGGCGCGGACTGCAAAACGGAGTAGAAAAAATCACAAAAGTGATGATGTTATTACTTCTAGGACTATTGGTTCTACTAGCAATTCGTTCTGTTACCCTCCCAGGTGCAAGCGAAGGGCTCAAATTTTATCTAATCCCTAATATTTCAGCTGCTTTAGAACTAGGCATTATGGAAGTCATATTTGCGGCGATGGGACAGGCTTTCTTTACGTTGTCTCTTGGTATCGGAGCAATGGCAATATTCGGTAGCTATATTGATGACGCTCATACACTCACTGGGGAAGCGCTTAATGTTACTTTATTAGACACTTTTGTGGCCATCGTAGCTGGTTTAATTATTTTCCCTGCATGCTTTGCATTCGGTGTTAATCCTGGACAAGGTCCTGCCTTAATATTTGTTACATTACCTAATATTTTCAATTCTATGTCAGGCGGTAGAATATGGGGAAGTTTCTTCTTTATGTTCATGTGCTTTGCAGCTATGTCTACCGTAATTGGTGTATTTGAAAATATTATATCTTGTACGATGGATTCTAAAGGTTGGAGTAGAAAAAAAGCCGTATTAGTCAACTTAATAGCTATTACGCTTCTTTCATTACCATGTATCTTTGGATACAATATCTGGTCAGCATTTCAACCCCTCGGAGAAGGAACTGGTGTCCTTGATTTAGAAGACTTTATTGTATCAAACAATCTACTTCCACTTGGCTCACTTGTATACTTGTTCTTCTGTACATCGCGCTATGGTTGGGGATGGGATAACTTTATCGCAGAAGCGGATAAAGGTACTGGAATTAAATTTCCAAAAGGATTACGTTTCTATATGACTTGGATTCTTCCAATTATTGTATTATACGTATTTGTAATGGGATATGTTAATATGTTTTAAATGCTTATTAGTAGTGTAAAAAGTCCCACTATATTTTTCTTGCGAACCCTCGATCACTTCCATAGAGTTCGTTTTGAAAAATATAGTGGGACTTTTTTCTTTCTTATAAAATAGAGCAAATGTATGTTACATTATCTTGTTAGTTGTACAACTGCGTCGATTCTTTCCGTCCATGGATACACATCTACACCTACCGCACGTTTGACTTTGTAGCCTGTCTTTACTAATTGTTCTACTTCTGTCCCCAAACTCTTTAAGTTTCTTCCTATCAAGAAAATTTGCTTTGGTTTTCCCGCTGCCAATGCTGTTATGAATGGTTGTCCACATCCGTAATATGGTTGTGTCACTATTGCGACTTCCATATTCTCTTTCTCCGATTCTACCACTTGGGTCACGAATTCGGTTGGTTGATTGCGATAGACATCTACGTTTTTAATTCCATTTTTTCTAACATTTGAAATCGTGTCTCTATACATCTCTTGACCATTCTCTACACTAAGCACTTTTCGAACTTTATCCGCTAATACAATTCCGTACGTTCCGACTCCACAGTATGCATCAAGTACTAATTCTGTTCCTTTGAATTCACCCCATTTTTCGATGATTTCACAAATTTTCTTAGTCTGTACTGGATTTACCGTAAATTGTGATTTGGCATTAATACGAAACTCTCTGCCACACATTTTATCAGAGATAAATCCTTTTCCGTATAGATTGATTTCTCTATCACCATAGAAGGTATCACCATCTTTATAATTTTCGCTGATAATCACAGTAGAAATCTCTGGATGTATACGTCGAAGTTCTTTTACAAAATTATTCTTCGATGGCATAATAATGCTTGCCATCACTAATGTTACAAGAATTTCATTCGTCTCCAAACCTCGTCGAATTCCTACATATCGTAGTAGCCCAAATCTACTCTTCGCATTATAAGTCTTGATTTTAAATGATTTGAGTAACCCTTGGATAGTCGCAGCGATTTCTTGACACTTTTTATCGTCTACATATGCTTCACCTATCTTCATACCGCTTTTGTCATCACCTAGTAACGCACCACTCATAAGAATCTCTCCTTTTGCGTGTGTGTAAGCACGATGTACTCGCATGCGATAATTCTGATTCAATTCCATGCCAATCATCGGCAACACTTCATAATCGCCTAGCACTTCTTGTAATCGCTTCTGCTTATTAGCCAGATTTTCCTCATAATTTATTGGTTTCTGATTCGTCTTATTTGTTTTCATTTATACTCTCTTTCTCACATATTTCTCTTTTATGCTCTAATCCCCAACCGATTAACACCTCTAGTATTGAGTGAATGCTTCCCAAAAACAACAAGGACGAAAACGCTGTAAACTCAACGTTTTCGCCCCTATTTCACAATGCCGGCGACCGGAATCGAACCGGTACGGGAGTATAAGTCCCGCAGGATTTTAAGTCCTGTGCGTCTGCCAGTTCCGCCACGCCGGCATATATACTCGCTCACGCAAGGTATATAACTGGTCTTACAACCTATTCAGTATATCATACTTACGTATTATATACAATGGATGGAGAAGGATTCGAACCTTCGAAGGCGGTGCCAACAGATTTACAGTCTGCCCCCTTTGGCCACTCGGGAACCCATCCATATTCGGGAGAATTACTCGTCCCAACGAATACTAATGTATCATAACTCCAAGTGAATTGCAAGTGTTTTTTCACACTTCTCTACCTTATCTCTACCTTACTCTATTGGCAGTGCATTCCCTTCTTCTACATCATCCATATAAGAACTTATCATATTTACACTATCTTGGCTTGGCACCGTTACAGAAAGTGCTGTACTTGAGTAAGAATAACAGTATTCATTACTTGTCGTACCTTCCGCCGCAACAGAATACATATTAAGCCCTAAAATATTCTTCAAGATACCTTTGCAAAATTGTTGCAATTGGGATCTGGTTAAGTTTGTCTCTACATCTCCTTCAATACATTCTAAAATAGTATCCATTTGTAGAATGGAAGATGGCATCATGAACTTGTTGACAATGGCAACTATCATTGCCTGCTGATTTTTACCGCGCTGTGCATCGCCTTCTGTTAGATTATATCGCTCACGACAGAATGCCAATGCTTGTGTGCCTGTAAGGTAATTATCCCCTATTTGAACATCAAAATTATTTCCATCCCATGGGCTTACAGTAAATGCGATTTCAGAATTTACCGTCACACCACCAAGTACATCAATAATATTGATAAACGATGTGAAATTTACTCGAATATAAAAATCTATCGATTGATCATACAAATTTTCCAAGGTATCCATAGATGCATCAATTCCGTAATTTCCAGCATGGGTCAGTTTATCCTTCTGTCCATTACTTACCCCTGGTATTTCTACATAATAGTCGCGAGGTGTCGTTGTCAATAACACTTCTCCCGTAGACGGATTGACCGTGGCAATAATATTTACATCACTACGGCTTTCTAAGTCTATATCGCCATAAACATCTATTCCACTAATATAGATACTATATGTATCTTGATTCAACGCCAAACCACTGTCATTTTCTCCCGCTATATTTCCAAGTAGTATAAATGAAATAATGCAATAGTACGCACCTATCATTAATAAAACTGAACATACAATACTCGCTATCTTTCCAAGCAACCTATGCTTACGCTTTGTCATCTGAGTCAGACGAATCAATACTGCTATTGTCACTAATATTATAACAATGACTACAACAAACATGACTGGCAGTACATTTAGCAATAAGAGACTTGCTAAGAAAAATAACGTTGCAATAATCTCTATGTTGCTTAACAAAAGTCCAAATAAGTCTTTCCTAGGTTTTTTACCAGCTCTTTTTCCTACTCGTTTATCATTTTCTCTCGAAGTTATATTTCCTGTTCTTTGATTTCTAAGTTCTGAATTATTATTCCTTTGACTATTATTCCTTTGACTATTATTCCTTTGACTATTGTTTCTTTGATTATTGTTTCTTTGACTATTGTTTCTTTGATTACTATTTTTTTGATTGTTTGGTCTTTGATTCCTAGCTCTTCTTGGTGCTTCGTCGAATGCTTCATCTTCGAAAAAATATTCTTGAACTTCGACTTGCCTACGAATCGATTCTGTCCAATTATTATCATCATAATCATCCCAAACATCTACTAATTCTTGTTCTGTCATATCAAGCGAAATACTGGTTGTTACATATTCCTCACCATTTCGTTTCCCACTTCTCTGCCGCCTCCTTGCTGCTGGAGACATCTTCATTTCATAGGATTGGTACGATTTCTTTTCTCTTTTATCTCTACTCATCTTTATCCTTTTATTTCTTCTATGGTTTTTAACACAAGTGCCGAATTTCCCCCCATATTTATATACAAATTCCCCTCTTGTACATAGTACTCCTCATAACTACTGATATAGCCGTCTTGATAGGTATACATCAAGCGTTTTAATTTACAATTCATCGGTATCCCAATGCGCCAAACTGGTATCACATATTGTTTCAATTCTGGTTGATTGTTTATCACAACTACTGCTTGTTCATCCTTTGTGAATCTGCCATAGGAAATCATATCTTTTTCCCATGTTAACATGCTAATTGATCCATGTTTTAGCACTTCGTGTTTCCGACGCAACCATATCATTTCTTTATGAAATGCAATTAATTCTTTGTCTTCATTTCCCCAAGGGTATGTTCGTCTATTATCAGGATCCGTAAACCCACAGACTCCAGCTTCATCTCCGTAATATACGGTTGGTGCCCCGATCCACGTCATTTGCACTACTACAGCTTCGCGCATCACAGCCATCTCAACATTTTCACTAGCTGCTGCAGATCCCAAGTGCTCCACACGCCCAACACAATGATTCGTACGCGTTAAGAACCGAGAGTGATCATGGTTCGATAGCTCATTCATCGCTACTTGCAAAGACGATGGTAGCATGTCTGCCATATGGTGCCTCATCGTATTTACGAAATATTGTGCATTTCCTTTCAATTCCATAAAACATTGGTCACTGTGTTTTTCCATTCCTGTCAAAAACCATGTGAGCGGTTCCATGAATGCATCGTAATTCATAACCGTATCCCACTCATCACCTTCTAGCCATTCACTTGGATCTCCATAGTGCTCTGCCAAAATAATTGCCTCTGGATTCGCTTCCTTCACTGTTGTTCGAAATTTTCTCCAAAACTCATGATTGTATTCGTTGCTATGTCCTAAATCTGCTGCCACATCTAAACGCCACCCATCTACATTATATGGTGGTGATACCCATTTACGCCCTATCTCCAGGATATATTCTTCTAGTTTCGAGGAAGCTTCGTAGTTTAGCTTCGGTAATGTGTCATGTCCCCACCAGCCATCATAAGCTCCGTTATAAGGCCAAGCGTGGTCTTCTTCATTGAAAAATCTGAAAAATTCTCGATATGGGCTATCTTTAGAAGTGTATGCACCTTTTTCATATTCATCTTGACTCTCGTAAATTCGTTCTCGATCTAACCATTTATTAAATGAGCCACAGTGATTAAATACACCATCTAGAATTAATTTCATACCTCGTCTATGTAACTCTTCTACTAATTCTATTAATAATTGATTGCTGGCTTCTAGATTTTCTTTCGCAGTCGTTCGCACTTGATATTTCGTCGCATGTTCATTACAGATATCACCTTCCACCAGTGGTTCTCCACCATCTTTTACTATGCGTCCATAGTGAGGATCGACATAATCATAATCTTGGATATCATATTTGTGATTTGATGGGGAAACAAAAATAGGATTAAAGTACAATGCTTCGACCCCTAAATCTTGTAGATAATCTAACTTATCCATTACCCCTTGCAAATCACCACCATAGAATTCTCGTATCCCCATATTTGCAGGCATTTTGTTCCAATCCGTGACGTTTACCGCCGTATCTCCAATGTAATAATATTCCCTGTCTACTACATCGTTTGACTGATCGCCATTATAGAATCGATCCACAAATATTTGATATATCACTGCACCTTTTGCCCATGCTGGAGTGGAAAAACCAGGCACAATACGAAATCTATAGTGATCGTTGTGCTTCTCTCCCATTCCGAATCTATTGTAGTACAGAATTTCTTCGCCCTTTTGCACCTTAAAACAATACAAGAATGGCACATTTGTCATATGCCATTCCACACTGTAATAATCGAATATACCATCTCGTTCTTGTATACTCATTGGAATCTCTTCGCTCTTCACTACGAGCCATACATGATCGACATCTTTTCTTGCAGTTCTAAATCTAAGAGTGATTTTCTCATACGCTTTTGGTTCTGCTGGATTCACATAATTTCTTGTTCCATCGCAAAATAACGCTAATTTATTCATCTCTCACCCTATTCCTCTCTTGCCTATTCTGCTATAAATAAAGCCTCGAATTCTTCTCTCGTTATCTTTTCTTTTTCGAGTAGTAATTCTGCACATTTGCACAATACGGTTTTATTTTCCAAC
This sequence comes from Eubacteriales bacterium, assembly GCA_044425815.1. Classification (GTDB taxonomy): domain Bacteria; phylum Bacillota; class Clostridia; order Lachnospirales; family Lachnospiraceae; genus CAUPWF01. The sequence continues at coordinate 13,527 of JAWXVA010000024.1, read as the reverse complement.
AGCATATCTTTTGCGTTCTTATAGCACTTGTCAATGATATGCTTCACTTCATCATCGATCATTTTCGCTACATCTTCTCCGTATCCACGAGAAGTATGTCCGAAGTCTCGCCCTACAAATACTTCGTCATTGTCATCATAATAGCTGATCATTCCGATTTTATCCGACATACCAAATCTCGTCACCATAGATTTCGCCAATTGCGTTGCTTGTTTAATATCTTGGGACGCACCTGTGGTAATATCATCGAAAACTTGCTCTTCTGCTACTCGTCCACCAAGCGCCACTATAATATCCTGTAACATCTTTCCTTTTGTATTAAACATCACGTCTTGTTCTGGAAGAGGCATCGTATATCCTGCTGCCCCCATTCCTGTAGGTATGATAGAAACGGTATGAACTGGCCCTACGTCTGGTAACAAGTGGAATAAAATTGCATGCCCTGCTTCATGATACGCAGTAATTTTCTTTTCTTTTTCTGATACCACATGGCTTTTCTTTTCCGCACCTATTCCCACTTTAATAAATGCTTGATGGATATCTGATTGCTTCAAAAACAAGCGATCTTGTTTTGCAGCTAGAATCGCTGCTTCGTTTAATAAATTCTCTAAATCCGCACCAGTAAAGCCTGCTGTAGTCTGAGCCACCTGTTGCAAATCAACCTCTTCACTTAACGGCTTTCCTTTTGCATGTACCTCTAAAATTTCTTTTCTACCTTTTACATCTGGTCTTCCAACTCCCACCTTACGATCAAAACGGCCTGGTCTTAGAATCGCTGGATCCAATATATCTACTCGGTTTGTCGCTGACATTACGATAATGCCTTCATTAACACCAAAACCATCCATCTCTACTAAGAGCTGGTTTAATGTTTGTTCTCTCTCATCATGTCCACCACCCATGCCTGTTCCACGGCGCCTAGCTACCGCATCAATTTCATCTATAAATATAATACAAGGTGAACTCTTTTTCGCTTCTGCAAATAAGTCTCTTACACGTGAAGCTCCAACCCCTACAAACATCTCTACGAAATCAGAACCCGAAATCGTAAAGAATGGTACTCCTGCTTCACCTGCTACTGCTTTTGCCAACAATGTCTTACCTGTTCCTGGAGGTCCCACGAGTAGTACTCCTTTTGGAATTCTAGCCCCTACTTGAATATATTTCTTAGGTGACTTTAAGAAATCCACGATTTCTTCCAAATCTTCTTTTTCTTCTTGTAATCCTGCAACTTCATCAAAAGTCACTTTCTTATCTGATTCACTCGAAAGTTTCGCTCTGTTTTTCCCAAAATTCATTGCTTTGGAATTCGCTCCACCTCCTTGGCGGCTCATTAACACATAGAAAATTCCGATTCCTAGAACTAATAATAAAATAGATATTAATGCTGTACTTACCCAGCTTGTATCTACGATTTCTTGCACCTCATAATCAACCGCATAGTACGAGAGCTGTTCTTGAATCGCATTTACATCCGAAACCACCAAATTCTTGCTCTCTGTCCCACCTACTAAACTAACCCACAATACTCCTGTAGGCACTATTTCATCTTGTACAATTACAATAGACTCAACATCGCCATTGTCCATATCAGCTACGAATTCATTGTACGTATAAGTTTCTCCGTAATCTAGATTACTCTCATAAATCCACATCCCTATTAGTGTTATCGCACATATTAGGAATACCCAACCGCTGCCAAATCCTCTTACTCGCTTCTTATTCAATCTATCTTCCTCCTATTCAACGCCTTCAACAACGCCAATATATGGTAAGTTTCTATATTTTTGAGCATAATCTAACCCATAACCAACCACAAATTCATCTGGAATTTCGAATCCCACATAATCTACTTGCACTTCTTTTACTCGTCTTTCTGGTTTATCTAACAGTGTACATAATTTCATGCTATTCGGTAATCTCTTTGCCAATACATCTAGCAGATAAGACAAAGTTCTCCCTGAATCAATAATATCTTCTACTACGATAACATCTTTACCTTCTAACGTCTCATCAAGGTCTTTTGCAATCTTTATAATCCCACTTGATACCGTTCCATCTCCATAGCTACTAACACTCATAAAATCCATACTTACTGGTACTGTAATTCGTTTTGCCAGTTCGCACATAAAAAACACACTACCTTTTAATATTCCAATGAGGTGTACTTGCTTTCCTGCATACTCTTCACTAATTTGTTTTCCGATTTCTTCAATCCTTTTATCCACTTCTGCTTCTGATAACATTTCTCTAACTGATTCTGCCATATTTGCCTCCATCAACTCGTACTCTAAGTACATTTTTTGTATTTTTTGTAATTTCATATCCACTACTTTTCCTATACCCTATAATCCATAATACCTCGCTTCCCAAAACGAGAAGTGGAATTTCATCACGACATTCTTCTGGTATTTTGTTCGTTATATAATATTTCTTAAGTAATTGCTTGTTTCCTTTCGTGTTGATCACGATTTGATCCCCTGAATTTCTTTTTCTCAAACTCAATAACCCTATTATTATATCATAATCAAAGTACTTCGTGTAGTGATTATCTTCTATTTGACTCAATTCATCTTTTTTTAATATTTGTGTAAAAAGTACGCTTCCATCCGCTAATTCAACTTGACCTGGTATCTCAAGACTTACTTCTGAAATAACTTTGTTATTCACATCCACTCTTCGGCTAAGTCGAATTCCTTTGTATGTTCGTTTCGCACATATAGAATATGGTAAATGAACCGTTCTACCCACTTGCTTTGCAAACAGCTCTGCTAATTGCTCTATGTGGATTCGACAAATATCTCGTTTTGCTCCTGCTACTTGCTCTAAGCACCGTTTCAATAATCTACTCTGCATAATCGGCATATATGCCTTATATTTTTCCGCATTAATGTCTATCGATACACCCTGCGTATTGCACGCCTCCTGCTTTTCTACGCAATCGTGGTAGCAATGTTCTATTTGCACAAGCATGTATTCTTCTAATTGCTCTAGTTCCGCAATGGTCTGATTCATATGCACCACTGCTTTTTCATTTACCCGCTCTTCTAAGCACGGTATTACTTCATTCCGTAATATGTTACGAGTATAAATATTCTCATTATTTGTGACATCTATACAATATAAGATATTTTTTTCTAATAAATATTGCTCTATCTCTTTGCGTGACACTCCTAATAATGGACGTATCCTTTTCCCTACTCTAGGGGCAATGCCTGTCATCCCTGTAATACCAGTGCCTCGCACCAGATTCATCAGCATAGTTTCTGCATTATCATTACTATGATGTGCCGTAGAAATTTTGATGGTTTCTGGGTCTACTTTTCTTTCTTTGAGAATTTTATTTGCTACCGACACAAATGCTTCCTGACGAATTTCTCGACCTGTTTCTTCCAACGATCGTTTCCGTTTCTTTGACTCTGCCATAACATCGGCAGAAACAACCGTACATGGAATTTGATACTCCTCACACATGTGTTCTACATATTTTTGATCTCTAAGTGCATCCCCTCCACGCAGGTTGTGATTCACATGCACGGCACAAAGATTCAATTCATATTCATTCCGTAGTTCTAATAACACAAAAAGTAGGCATACCGAATCTGCTCCCCCTGATATGCCTAATACAATGGTATCTCCTTTTTGTATCATATTGTATTTTATTATATAATTTCTTACTTTATCTACCATATGTCCCCTAATTTCACGCTTTTTAAAAAGTATAAATAATTTTCATCAAAAATGCAACTCCCACACACCAATTACAAGCACCATCATATCATCTCTTACCTCTCCCCCTTGAATTCCTATCGCTTCTTCAAGGATTCGTGCTGCAATCTCATTTGGATTCTTGGTTTTTGTCTGCTTAATCGTTGTCTGGATGAATTCTTTTTGCGCATCTTTGCAAAGACTATCTAATACTCCATCTGTCAACATCACTATATAACCATTTTTGTCGCCGTAAAATTTATAGTGATTAATTTGAATTTCGGGAACTACGCCCATTGGCAAGGATGCTGCACTGAACTGCTTGCATTTTTTATTCGATATGTAATACGAAGTAGTCGCCCCTGCCTTTAGCATTTCTATCTCTCCACTATATGTATCTATTCTACACACATCCAATGTCGCAAATGCTACTTCTTTTCCTTCTTCTATAAATGCCACATTTATCATTTTCATAGCAAGTTGAGGTGAAATCCCTGATTCTAACAGCACTTCTGCTAACTCCAACACTCTATTACTTTCTAGGTAAGCCGCCTGTCCGCTTCCCATTCCATCTGATAATAGTACACTGGTTTTCCCATTTGATGTATTTAGAATCAAAAAATTATCACCGGACAAACAGCTTCCTTCTTTTGTTTGTTTTGCCATACCGCTAAGTATCTGATATCTTGCCCGTTCTACGAATACCATCGTGTCATATTCCTCACTAAGCACCATACGCTCTTTCTTTTCAGGAACCATAGTACTCCCTATCGAATATGATATCATATCGGCTATTTGTTTCGTAGTAATACATCCGCCTATCTTTGTCTGAGCATTTTTGATTTTAGCTGTAATATGCACTTCATAACGGCCATATTCCGACATAAACAATACTATTTTTAATGGTCGAACACCTAATTTTCTGAGACCTGTTGTAATTCTTCGTTCCAATCTTTCATCTTGAAATAAACTCGCATCTATTTCACTTGTCACTTCTTGCATCGCACTTGCAAATACTTGCATAGCAATCAACGAAGCATCCTGATTTTGATGCATCCTTGATTCCCATAAATGTTCATTTTTTAATTTTGTAAATTCTTTTTCTACTTGCTCTTTCACCCTTAAAAACTGGTGACATTCTCTTTCTAATTCTCGCTTCTTTCTAACACTTAACTCCATCCCATACTCATCTATTTCTTCCCATAGTGTCCGAGTCATCTCTAGTAATCTCTGCTCTTTTACAATCCCACATTTCTGATTTTGATTGCATGATTCACACACTTCATTACGCAATACATGTTCAATCTGTTTTAAATTTCCCTCACTGATAATCGTGGAATCTCCTTGTTTTAACTTAAATGCACCAGATAAATATTTTAATGATTTTGATAATTTCTCCATCTGTGTCACATATGGATTCAAACACAATCCTTGTCCAATTTCTAGCACTTCTTCCAATATGCCACCTCCCCAGTTCTATCGCAATATGCCTTCTTTCTCTGACACTTTGTTTTATAGATTTTTTACTATAAAGAAACTATTTTCCGTATAGTAAGAAAAAGCTTTAGAAGACGATTATCTTCTAAAGCTTTCTTTTGTATTTTTCTTATTGTAATTGTGTAAATATAATCTCATCTGAATATACAAGGCCTAACTTTTCTCTCGCAATTTCTTCTACATATTCATCTGTGGTTGTATATTCTTTAAATTCCGCTATCTCTATCGTTCGCTCCTGCTCTTCTTGTAGCTGAGCCATCAATTCAATTTCCTGCTCTATATACGCTTGGTTTTTCGCATAAGAAGAAATAGTACTAATTCCAAGCACCACTAATAACGATGCCGTAATCAGCATAATAATTCTACGGCTATTCTTTTGTTTTCTGCGTACTCTCTTTGTTCGAGAACGCATTTGCTCGTTATTTCTCCCCATAATTTCTACTCCACCTAATGCTTATTATCTCTTAATAATACGTGTTTTTATGCGGTTTTTCAAGCTTTTTCTTAACCATATGAACACCTTTTTCTACCACACACAATATAGTGTGTATGGACCAAACGCCTACCACAATACCTATAAAAAAATACCATCGCAAATTTCCATTACAACTGATAAATATCTGTTCAAACACAAAAAAACTCACAAATATCCAGTAGCAGAAATCTTCAATAGAGACAATCGAATCCCAATGTTTTATCCATCTCCTCAGCATCCGAATCCCCCAATATACACTGCAGATGACTCCACCCGTCCACACTGCATATAATACTACATATAGCTCTTCTGATATCAATTCCATAATTTATTTAAATAGCTTTGCAAATATTCGCTCATTGGATTTCCCCATTTGGTGTGTCTCTGAGTATGCTACACTGTTAATATTTCCAGAAACATCCACCTCTCCTTTTTCTAATGTGAGGCGGTTCACATGTAAGTCTGTCCCTTTTATCATCAACATTCCTTGTTCCGTCTCTAGGAGCACTTCGTTCAAATCAAATGCCAAGACATCTAATACACCTGTAACCATACTTGTCTTCCTGTTATTCACTACCAATTTATGCGGTTTTCCAATTTGTCTTTCTTCCAAAGTCTCACACCCTTTCCCATTTATACATTATATGTCTAACTGGACGAGTCTATGACTAAAATTTTTGACTATAAATACTTAAATAATTCTTTTGCTTCTTCTTTCTTGGTCGTATCTTGGATATCTAAAATTTCAACTTTTACACTTTTTGTCCCAAATTGAATCTCGATCACATCTCCTACCTTCACGTTTGTAGATGCTTTCGCCACTTTATTATTTACAAGGACTCTTCCCCCATCACAAGCCTCGTTAGCAATAGTTCTTCTTTTAATCAATCGTGACACTTTTAAAAATTTATCTAATCTCATAATCTCCTCCTATGCAGAAAAAAAGGTAAAGGCTACGCCTTTACCTTTCATTATCTTCTGTTCTTATGCGTTTAAAGCATCTTTTAAAGCTTTACCAGCTTTGAATTTAGGAGCTACACAAGCTGCGATTTTCATTGTTTCGCCTGTTTGTGGGTTTCTTCCTTCTCTAGCTGCTCTTGCGCTTGTTTCAAATGTTCCAAATCCAACTAATTGAATTTTTTCACCTTTTTTCATCTCTTCTGTTACTACATCTACAAATGCTTTAAGTGCTTGTTCTGCATCTTTTTTAGAAATGTCTGCTTGGTCAGCGATTGCTGCTACTAATTCTGTTTTGTTCATGGTAATCCTCCTCTAATATGTTGACCATAGAAATTTTATATTCTATCCGTTATTGAGCGTATTTACATTGTTTCACGTAAATGTTCACTCCTAAATAATGTTATACATTGTTCTGAAATATTTGTCAAGAAAAAAGCTCACAAACCTTGTAAATTGGCTGTTTTCTCCATATTTCAACTGTATTTATTATTTTTATTAATGTATTAAAGCATAGTATTTACCATTGCTAATACTGCTTTACCAAAACTTTCCGACAATTGTTGTGCTTCTTCATAAGATGCACCTTTGATTCCATAGTAGAATTTTATCTTTGGTTCTGTTCCTGATGGTCTCACACATAACCACACATCATTTTCTAATTCGTAATATAATACATTTGAACTTGGCAAGCCTGTTGGTACTACTGCCCCCGTTGCAACGTTGGTAATCGTATCAGCTTGATAATCACGAATCATCTCTACTTTAAGATTATTCACCTCTATTGGTGGATTCGTTCTTAGTGTTTCTAGAATGCTTTGAATCTTTGCTAGTCCTTCAATTCCCTGTAATGAAATCGCTTCAATGCCATCTTCATAATAACCATACTCTTCGTATACATCAAGCATCGCATCCCACAATGTTTTCCCTTGTGTTTTATAGTATGCCGCTGCTTCACACAATGCCATACTCGCCACAATTGCATCTTTATCTCTTGCATGTGTTCCAATCAAGCATCCATAGCTTTCTTCGAATCCAAATAAGTACGAGCCTTTCCCTGTCGTTTCAAATCCAAGGATTTGTTGTCCAATATATTTAAATCCTGTAAGCACTTCGATCATACCGATTCCAAATCCATTTGCGATGGCTTTGGCTAAGTTCGATGTTACAATTGTTTTGATTAAGTAACCATCATCAGGCAAGCCTTTTGTAGCCTTGATTTGGCTAATCTCATAATGTGCAAGTAAAGAACCCGACATATTACCTGTAAGCACTTTATACTCTCCGCTCTTTGTATCCTTTACATATACCCCAAGTCTATCCGCATCTGGATCGGTTGCTAATACAAGATCTGCATCTATCTCTTTTGCTAATTTAAGTCCTAATGTAAATGTTTCTTCCGCTTCTGGGTTTGGATATGCCACAGTAGGGAAATTTCCATCTGGTAACTCTTGCTCTTTTACTACGAAAACATGTTTAAAACCTAATTCGGCTAAAATTCTTCTTACAGGTAAGTTTCCTGTTCCGTGTAATGGTGAATATACAATCTTCAAATCTTCTGCTACTGCATTGATTGCATCTTGATGAATCACCAATTTTTTCAATGCTTTCATGTAGGTATCGTCAATCTTTTCGCCGATTACTTCATATAGTCCTGCAGCCTTTGCTTCTTCTAGAGGCATGGTTTTAAGCGTTGTATAATCTGTGATAGCCATTACTTCATCCATAATCCCTTTATCATGTGGTGGTGTAATTTGTGCACCATCTGCCCAATATACTTTGTATCCATTATACTCTGGTGGGTTGTGACTTGCTGTAATATTTACCCCTGCAATACAATCTAATTCACGCACTGCATAGGATAATTCTGGTGTTGGTCTTAACGAATCAAACACATATGCTTTGATTCCATTTGCAGCCAAACAAAGTGCTGTTTCATCTGCGAATTCTGGAGACATATTTCTTGAGTCATATGCGATTGCAACGCCTTTTTCAGCTCCACCGCATTCCAAAATATAATTCGCCATCCCTTGTGTCGCTTTTCTAACAGTGTAAATATTTAATCGATTTGTCCCTGCACCAATAATTCCACGTAGCCCTGCTGTACCAAATTCCAAGTCTTTGTAAAATCTTTCTTTGATTTCATTTTCATCTACTTCAATTGCCTTTAATTCTGCTCTAGTCTCTTCGTCAAAATAGTTGTTTTCTACCCATTCTTTGTAACTATCCATGTAGTTCATCAAATGTACCTCCCTTTATTCTCTATTTGGCTTTTACTACTTTATTATTGATAAAATTCAATAATATTCTTGTGTTAATTATACACTACTCCACTATAAATGAAAAGCAAATAAATGTTGAACAAATTGCTGTTTTCTCACCATTTGTTCAATAGAAATTCTTAATTTTTCCACATTTTTTTCTGAAATCCAAGCTTTGTTAGTATTGGTATAATAATTCGTGATTTTCCATACTTTTTCTGGATAACTAAGTCGTAGTGCCATGTATAATTTTTCTCGTTCAGAAACGGTTCTATACTGTTCATATGCATATAGCATCTTACTCCCTAATTCTTCTTCCCATGAACGCTTTTCCATCACCTTACGTAAGAAATAATAAAAATCTGCAATTGGAATGTCTATTCGAAATCGCTCAAAGTTTGTAATTGCAACTTGCGATCCCACAAACAATATATTGTGATAATTATAATCTCCATGAACTAATAATTTTTGTTTCAGTGCCGCTTGATATAATTCCTCATATTCTGACTGTCTCAACTGTTTCAATATTTCTTCCGCCATTCCATAAAAAGATTCAAATTCATCCAAATATAGCATTTCAAACTCTCCTTTTCCTACGCGACTCCTCATATAGGATCTAGCTTTTTTGAAATTATAATTATGCTTTTGCCACTCCTGCGTTAAATTCGGTCCATGGAAATGATTCCATCTCTCATCTTCTTTCAAATCACTTTGCATCAGTAGTAATTGTTCCGAAACCTGGTCCAAGTAATTATGTAAAATCGCTAATGTCTTACAAGCCTCCAAAACCTCTTTTTCTCGGTAAACATCACATTCTCTCCCTATATACCAACGTTTTAATACAAATTTCCCATGATCTCGCATATCGCATACTAATGCACCTGCTTGTGTAGGTATCATTGTATCTACCATTTCAAACCCTGCTTCTTTTATTTGTTCTGTCATATATTGTACATAGGGTATTTTCTTGTCTGACGAAGAAAGTACTTTCATTCTCATCATTCCTTGCTTCGTATCACATAAAAAGCCACCTCTAACTTTGCGAACACCGTTCACATCTACACAATACTGTTCTAATACTTTGCTTTCTATATCTTTCATCTGTTCCCCCTCATACCATGATTCTATCTATTTTCTATCACTTGCGTTTCCACGATTTCTCTAAAATAGATTCCTTTTTAATGTATGAACGAAGATATAAAAAAATGCTTATTTAGCATGTTTCTACTAAATAAGCATTTGGGTTTTTCTAAGAATTTTGGTTCCACCTCTTCTTAACTTCTTGTAATAAATATTCTTTTGTATTATATTCTGGATTTTCGATTACCATATCTAAAAGAACCTGTAACATCTCTCCAATTGCCTTTCCTTGCACTACACCTAATGCTATTAAATCGCTACCGCTTACTGCCAATTGCTTCAATGTTACACATTCATCTTTCTCCAAAACCCCCTCATATATTGCGTGAATTTCTTCTAGCTTTTGTAATTTTTCCTCTCGCTTATATATGCTCTGTGCCATAATATCTGCATAATGCACTTCTAGATAGAGCGGGAAAATATCACCTCCCATAGTATGCATCGCTCGTCTCACACTTCGCGCTGTTGCTGGTACATTATAATCATGATAATACACCAGTTTACTCACGACGCGAATCGTCTCATTGTCGAATTTCCACCGGCGCAATAATTGCTTCGCCATCACTTCACCTTTTGTATCATGTCCGAAAAAATGAGCCACTCCCGCTTCATCAACACTCTTACAGACTGGCTTTGCAATATCATGAAGCCACACTGCTAATCGCAGCATCTTCATCGGCTCTACATAGCGAAGCGCTTCTATCACATGTTTTCCTACGCTTTGGTAATGATGAGGATTCTCTTGCGTCGTCTCCATCATCGCATCCCATTCTGGGCAAATAACACGGGAAATTCCTAAGTTATAAATTTGCTCTACATACACTGGATTTGGAGAGATCAATAATTTTACCATCTCTACTTGAATTCTCTCTGCACTGATATTTCGCAACGTGTCAGCGAGCTCACGTATTCCTTCACAGGTGTGTACCTCTATTTCATATCCCAACTGTGCCGAAAATCTTACTGCTCGAAGAATCCGAAGTGCATCTTCTCCAAACCTTGCTTTCGCATCACCTACGCAACGTATCACGCCTCGCTTCAAGTCTGATATTCCATCGAATATATCAACGAGTCCCTCTTGGTCATTATATGCCATTGCATTAATTGTAAAATCTCGTCTTAGCAAATCTTCTTTTAGGTTTCTCGTAAACTCTACTTCATTTGGATGTCTATTATCTTCATATTTTCCATCAATACGATAGGTAGTCACCTCGTAACCCACTCCGTTTAGTAGCACTGTAATTGTTCCATGCTCTATACCTGTATCAAAAGTCCGCTCAAACAAAAGCTTTGTCTCTTCTGGCATCGCCGATGTAGTAATATCCCAATCACCTGGTTCTCTTCCAATCATTGTGTCACGGACACACCCACCTACCGCGTAAGCTTCATGTCCATGGATACACAATGTCTCTATAATTGTTTTTACATCTTCTGGTAAAACTATCTTAACTTTTTCTGGTAAAATCATGTTAACCTCTTCTGGTAACTATACCCTACTCTTTTCTGATAAATATACCTAAACCACTTAGTATGATTTGCCCCAATAAGCCATATGTTTCGCTGGCTTTCCGCAATAAATACAGGTATCTGAAATCATAGCCTCATCTTCAATTAAACAACGAGTAGCCGCACCACCTGTTGCTGTTTTAATTTCATCTTCACAAGCTGGATCTCCACACCAACATGCTTTTACAAATCCACGATTTTCTTTGAATTTTTCTTCCATCTCGTCTAATGTAACTGCTGTGTCAATATGTGAATCCAAGAATTCTTCTGCTCTATTGTACATATCTTCTTGTACTGTCTCTAAAATATCACGTAATTTTGTGCTGATTTCATCCAGCGATACAACTATCTTTTCTCTCGTATCACGACGTACTACTACGACTTGATTATTCTCAATATCTTTTGGTCCAATTTCAATTCGTGTTGGAATTCCAACCATTTCTTGCTCAGAGAATTTCCATCCTGGACTCTTATCTGATGTATCAATGCTCATTCTGTATCCTGCTGCTTTTAATTCATTCAACAACGCATCTGCTCTATCAAGAACACCTTCTTTGTGTTGTGCAATTGGAATAATTCTACATTCTACTGGCGCTACATGTGGTGGCAACACTAACCCACTATCATCTCCATGTACCATGATAATCGCTCCAATACTTCTTGTTGATAATCCCCACGATGTCTCATATACACTTGCTAATTGATTGTTTTTATCCATGTATTTTATGTCAAATGCATCTGGGAATGATTTTCCAAAGAAATGACTGGTTGCCGATTGCAACGCTTTCCCATCATGCATAAGAGCTTCTACTGTGTAGGTATCTTGCGCTCCTGCAAATTTCTCATGCTCTGCTTTTCTTCCAGATACAAATGGAATCGCCATACATTCTTTATAACATTCTTGATACGCATTTAGCATCGTCAAAGTACGTTGCTCTGCTTCTTCATAAGTTGCATGAATTGTATGTCCTTCCTGCCACAAGAATTCTCTAGAACGAAGAAATGGTCTTGTTGTTTTTTCCCAACGAAGTACTGTACACCATTGATTCCACACCTTAGGTAAATCTCTATGTGAGCTTACCATTCTCGACCACAAATCACAGAATAACGTCTCTGATGTAGGGCGGATACATAAACGCTCTTGCAATTTTTCCATCCCACCATGTGTAACCCATGCTACTTCTGGTGCAAACCCCTCGATATGGTCCGATTCTTTTTGTAATAAATTCTCTGGAATCAATGTTGGCAAATATACATTTTCAACTCCAGTTGCTTTAAATCTTGCATCTAAGTCCGCTTGTATTCTCTCCCAAATCGCATACCCATTAGGTAAGTAATTCAAACACCCTTTCACACTTGAATAATCACATAATTGTGCTTCTCGCACAACATCTGTATACCATTGTGCAAAATCATCGTCTCTCGATGTAATCGCTTTTACAAATTTTTTCTCATTAGCCATGATTTTCTCTCCTTCTCTCTTCTAAATTAACTTTTTCCACTATCATGCCGGAATTCCAGTTCTCACTCGTTCCGTAAGTCTAAGCTGCATACAGCCTCATTTATACAAAAAACGCCGAAACTTTCATTCCCCAAAAGGGACCGAAAGCTTCGGCGGTACCACCCTAATTAACTGCTATCACAGTTCGCTCTACACCATTAACGCTGGATCACGCTGCATTTTCATGCAAAAGCTCCAAGGTAGGTTCCATATCTCTTCTACAAGAATCTCTCACCAATTGATTCTCTCTCTGGGGTTAGAATTAATATATACTATTCCTTTTCTTCGCTCATTTATATTATAAGCATTTACTATATAAACCACATTGTAAAATAATTTCCGCCGATTTGTCAAGAGGGAAGTTCCCTTACTGTATATAATTAGCAACTCAACTCATAAGCATCAAAACAACGAAATCTATCGCATCAAGATATATGCAAAAAATACAGCATATAGTAGTACGAATACAGCTCCTTCTTTCT
>JAWXVA010000023.1:27642-30674 GCA_044425815.1 Eubacteriales bacterium | reverse complement strand
TACTCCTATCACATTCTTTCCTTCTTCTGATTTATCTATCAAATGTAATTTAACAATTTCAGGAGTTAACGGCACCCTGCTAGTAGTTGGACAATCATCGCAATTTTTCTTATCTCCTCGCTGTATTTGACAGATTGACGCATTCCATCTCTCATTACACCTCGGATAATAATTCCCATTCTTCGCTCTTTGTGCGTAGACATCTATTCTCCCCCAGAACATACCGATAAAACGTTTTGCATGTCGTTCTGTTATAAATTCACCAATAATTCGTTCACCTTGCTCTGGATCATATTCTGCATTATCTGTTACTGCCTCTTCAAACACAGAATTTGAATCATATGATATATTCGCTTTCTTGAGCAATTCTTGTAACTGCTTATTTTCTACCTGTAGCTCTCGCACAAGCTTTCGTAGCGAATCTAAATTATGAACTTCTTTATGCATGATAATCTCCTTTCATTGCTATGGTTTTTCTGAAATATTCTTCAACTTTAATCTTTGATAATATCATAACATAGTACATCACAAAACAATACTTTTACAAACAAATTAAATTCAATCTATTTTAGTACCAAAATAGTACCGCACAGAGCCAAAAATCCCCACAACCCTTGATTTTGGTGTGCTACCCGTCAAGTATACATTTGAAATATTTAAAAAAGTTTATAGTTACCGCCCAGATTTTGGGCGGTATTTTTATGCTACTAATAACATTCTTTGATGATATTCAATCGGAGTCGATACCCCCCAACCCTCTTTGAACGCGTTCGTTTGTATAATAATTCATATAGTTATGTATGGCTTTTATCAGCTCTTCTTTGGTTTGATATTTCTTTGTATAATACATTTCGCGTTTCATGATTCCAAAAAATCCTTCCATAGGACCATTATCTATACAACGCGCTACTCGAGACATACTCTGAACCATTCCGTTTTCTAAAATTTTCTGTCGAAAATCATTGCTTGTATATTGATATCCTCTATCTGAATGTAATAATGGGTGTACGCCTGGATTTTCTTTCACGGCCTTATCAAAAGTATCTAAAACCAATGGATTATCATTATGAGCGCTAATAATATATGAGACTGGTCTTTTGTCACACAAATCAATGATGACACTTAAATAAAATTTACCCATATACTCCGTTCCAACTCCATATTTGAATTCTGTTACATCTGTCACCCATTTTTCATTTGGCTTTTTAGCTGTGAATTCTCGATTCAATATATTTTCAGCAATATACGCAGGATCCGTTGCTGGTCTAGTACAACAGTTATGCCTTCCCTTGACAATGGATTGGATTTTCTTTTTTTGGCAAATACGTAGCACTCTTTTATCGTTTACATATATATCTTCGTCATGTTCTAAAGTGTCTCTTAAACGACGATACCCCATATCTGGATGCATTGTATGTATGCTCGATATTTTATCCGCTATTTGTTTATTCAATATGTCATTAGGACTATCCGTACGATTCAACCATTTATAATAACTACATCGGCTTACATTTCCTAATTTACATAAATCGGATATGGAATAACTCTTGTTTTCATCTGATAATTCCTTGATTGTAAGATATGTAGATTGATATCTTGTTCGTTCTAGAATCGCCTCCTCTCTATTTCTTCGAGCTTTTTTAAGAAGTCTATCTCCATCTGTTGTTTCTTATTTTCAGCTTTTAACATACGTAATTCTATTTGAAGATGTTCATTTTCAGTTAAATCATCCTTCTCACTCCGTTTGCCTCTCCGATCTATAAGGCTATCTATTCCTATTGTAGTATATTTGCGCACCCATGAATAAATTTGACCATATGATACCTGAAATGTTTTTGCTGTTAATGCATAATTATAATTATTTCCAATACAATGTTCTACAATGTCAATACGTTCTTCAAATGTTGTTTTTCGTGTTGTATTTTTCACCATGTTCACCAATCCTTCCGGTCTGGAATTTTCTAATACTTCATGATTATTATACATCATTACCCATTGTCTGACAGTAGTTGGTGCAAATATTCCGTGCTCTAGTGCCACAGATTGATATGTCTTACCACCTTCCAAATAAGAATTTACAACTTGCTGCTTAAATTCAGCCGTATAATTAAGATTAGAGTGGCTAGTCTTAAAATAGTCATCACCGAATTGTTTATATAACTTGCACCAACTTCGCACACATTTTGCATCTACTCCATACTTTTGTCCTAAACCATAGCATGAATTTTTTCCAGCTTCGTATTCCTGAATAATTTTTCTTTTGAAATTTTCGTCATATTTTTTCCTAGACATGAAAATACCCCCTATACAGTAGATTTTTAATATTTCATTTGTCTACTATATAGGGAGCATATCATTTTCAAGGGGTTCCAGCGTTTTTGTATTATTCGAATTCCTGTTTTCCAACTTGCTATGTGGTGTCATAGCTATCTAACAGGCTTTAAAACAGTTCATTTTTGCACTGTTTATTTCTATTTCATGTATTTTGATGATATTGTATTGTCATTTTATTGTCATAAAACACTAATAGTTTATAATCAGCACATAAATGGATTATTTCTGCATACACTATTATAAACCACATTTAAACACAAATTCATCATAGTTAGGCTTAATCTGTGATGACAAAAAGCCTAAATGTGGTTTTACTATACCTTATCTTTGACCATAGTCAAAAAAAGTTCCTTTTTTGTATCCGGTTCAAAAAAATAATCCCCCAGTGACTGTGCTTCTTTGTACATTGTAATATTATGTTTTAAGAAATAATTTCTTACCACTAATTTTACTATAGATTTAATCCATTTGTTTTTAGAAACCTTATCCAACCTTTTGGCTTTTAGCGAAAACTCTCGTAAATTCTTTATCATACACTCCATCATTAAATTTAGTAATTGATAATTCATTGAATCTGAAATATCGAACGCATTAAGAGCCTCCACACTTTGTTCAGTTGTGCACGTACACGCAACGTTTTCATAAACAGCAACCACACAAAGCGACGCAATTTGCTTATAGATATATTTTAAATCCTC
>JAWXVA010000023.1:0-27542 GCA_044425815.1 Eubacteriales bacterium | reverse complement strand
AAATCCTCCTCCACATAGTCGTATCCATAAGTCATTTCCAATGTATCATTAAGACTTTTTTCTTCTTGTATAGATATATTGTTATCTCGTTTTTCTTTTTCTTCTATTGTTGGCAATGTATTTTTTACTGGAATCGGTGCTATCGAAAGGATTTTAATATTTCTCTTTTCAAAGCTTAATTCTTCCATGTCATCAAAGAATTCCTCCGCTTTTAAAACTATTGTCTCAACAAATCTAATATTATTAGTTATCAACGCCATAAAAAGTACTATATCACTATTTATATTAAAGCAAAGATTTCTTAACAAATAATCTAATTCTACCTGAATATCTTCTCCTTTTTGGTACTTATTATTTAATGCTCTAGCCACAAAATATGCCATGAGTGTTTTATCTCTAAATCTATACTCACCTTCATTATTTGTTAAAATTTTGGCTTTTAATACAATGTCTAAAAATGTAACTCCTGATAATTTCTGTCGATATGTTTTATTATAGCAATCAACAATTGAGATAATTTCTAATTCTGTTATAGCAAAATGTTTTCTGAAATGCATTCTGAACGCTAATTCACGTAAAATATTTATTATAATTTCTGTAGTAGTATTATAGACAACTTGATTAATTTTTTGCACTATATTAGATTCATATACAAGACTAAATACATTTTTTCCATTAAAATATTGTAACTTACTATCATTTTCATATAACTCTACAAAACTCATAATAAATTCTGGTGCTAAATCAAAAATTTTAACTTGTGAGTTAATTAATTCATTTATCTTTTGAGCCTCATTTTCTATATCTTTACATGTTTCAGACTTATTGTTCAAGATAGTTTTTATTAACATTTTCCGTTTTTTGTAAAGAAATGGCTTTACTGTCAGCTTAATTCTGTCCTCAACCAAACTATCAATCACCTGTTGATGTATATCAAATTGAGCACTATTTTCACCTATTATCAATATTTTACCAAATTTCCCCTCAATAAATTTGATTAATTTCTCTAATATAGGCTTTACAATAAGATCTGCATCATCAACAATAATTATTTTTCTATTTTGCGGCAATTGCTCAAATTTTTGATAATCATTATCATCAGCTTGGTATTGCTCTTCAAAAGCATGTTTAATAAGTTTTTCAAAATTTCCTTTGAAAAAATTATCTTGATATAATAAAATAGGAACGCTTCCTGATTCCAAATATCTTTTATATATCCTTTTAGCCAATGTAGTTTTTCCAGATTTGTGCTTTCCACTCAAAAATATTTTTTTATATTCTAGAATGATATCAAAAAGTTCCTCCTCTGATTCAATATCACACACGCTAGGCTCCCTATTCTTATTATATTTTGTACAAGATAATGATGGCATTACGAAACATGAATTTAATGCTTGTTGACAGTGATTTCTTTCTATATATTCTATAAATTTCAAGTCATTTGGAAATTCTATTATTGGAATGCGTTTAATTTCACCACTTAAAATCTCTTTAGATACATAAAAATCTTTTTTCCATATAAATGACTTTGCAAGAATACTATTATCTTCGCAATCTACCGTAATCAAACAAAATCCATTTCCCTCTGCTGTACTTCCTCTCAGTGCATTCCCTTGTATAAACTGAATCGCACCATTTTCATTCGTATTTCTACTTTCTCCAATAGGACGGTGCTCATGGCCAAACAATACCAAGGCATATTTTTGAGCAATAAGATCTCTTAATCTTTCCTTGCATTCGCTATAAAACCACTCCACACTATGATGCATAACTAATATATTAATCTCCGCTTCAGTAGCTGTTTGAATTAATTCCAAACTCTCATCTTCTAGATAATGGTTACCCATATCTTTCGCTGTTCCCCCTAAAACTGACATTGCAGTGCTATTAACCATTACAAATCCTATCTTATGCGTTCCAACACAACATACTTTTTTTGATACCCACTTATTATCTCTAAAGCAATTTTGTCTGTTTGCATGCGAAAAAAAAGATTTCATTGATTCACTATATGCCTCCAAAATCCCTTGCAATTCATCTAAATTTCTTTTCCCTTCCATTTCAAACTTCCCGATATTAAGTTTATCAAAGTCTAAATCATGATTCCCTGGTACACAGACATAATCTATACGTTTTTTTGCAACTGTATAGACATTTATTTCCTTAAACATTGCTCCTATAAAACTACTAACAACTTTATACTCTGTGCTTTTACCAGATTGAGCTAAATCCCCACTTACCACAATAACAAATTCATCCGTGCTTTTTATATCACAACTATTGAATACTTGCGTTATTTTTTTTATATTTATTTCGTATGAATCTGCTGTATTTTTGATATGTAAATCACTTAAATGCAATATTTGTAATCTCATATTTTCTCCTATCCTTTAAGCATTTCTATATTAATCTAAATTATATACACCTTATCCTACAACTCATACACCTTCGGCTCCGGAAACAGCAACTCTATCTTCTTCGGATTTATCTTAAATGGAAATCCATGATCTCTTACCACTCCACTTGGCTTTCGGTGCATTATATAATCGACTGTAATAATTCCTTCATCAATCAATTGTGGAAATAAACTCGCATTTGGATTTTTGGTGTGTACAATCTTATCATATCTAAAATATTCTAATCCATCTTCCATTTGACTAACTGCCTTCACCCAAAATGTTTCATGATGTTTCTCCAATAAACGTTGCTTTAATAGCATAAAATTCCACTGAGCTACATATCGGGCAATAACATCATTTTTAGAATAATAATTAATTAGTAAATCCCGCTCTACATCCACCTCCAAATATAATCCTTGCGGATTTGGAATATGTGCCTTTAATGTGCAATTCAAATCAAATCTTTGAGTTCCATCTTTTGCCTCTTTCCAATACCCATATTCATCTAGCAATTTTACTCTGTTCATACCTTTGCTATTTTCCCAATCTGGAACTTGAGTAAATAAGTTTACCCTATTATTTGTCTTTGAATTTCTATCTGTTTTCATTCGAGTCGCTTTTAATTCTATCCCTTTATAATCTGGTAACTTTGATGGATTTCTAGAAATTCCAAGTGCATTTTCTAATGTATCACCTACACCAGGATCGCCCGTTGTAATACTAGGCAAAAATCCCTGATTATGAATTTTCTGAATCTTATCAAGCAATTCCATTGCAATTGCATTTTCATCATTAACGAATTGCTGCAAGAGTTCTCTAATAAATCCTTCATTTAGCGATTCAACAATCTCTTCTACCGATAAATTAATAACATAGATGACACCTTTATTAATCATAAGTGCCAGTAAATTACAAGGTACACAATAATTTTTCAAATTATAAAACCATATTCGTGGATCTCCTTGCTTGGTCACGGGGCGATACAAAGATGCCTTAGTCTCAATCATCTTATCTGAATATAGAAATTGAGTAGTTACTGTGCACTTATACTCTGGCCCTTGCTTTTGTTTTTCATAATCATGAACCCCTGCCTCTTTAAGCAATTCCCTTATCGGCAAAGTTGCGTCCATAATTGATTTATAGTATCCCGTTTCTGTTGGTACCAGAAAAGCAATTGGCAAACCAATTTTCGCAAAATACGGAAGAAATTTTCCTATTGATGTGTCTGACATTTTTAACATACTATTTTACTCCATTCTCTATATGATGCAATTATAGGCAACCTAAATAAATTCAGGTTGCCTACTACTTACTCTTCTAAGACTCGCATTATTTCTGTTGCAATTGCCTTTGATAAAAGTGGTGGCACTGCATTTCCAACTTGTGAATATTGAGGAACTTCTACACGACGACGTAAGCCTCCCGTAGTTCTTTTTCCAAGAAACTGAAAGCTATCATCAAAGGATTGCATTCTTGCTAATTCTCTAACAGTAAATGTTCTTGGTTCAAAAGGTGAAATATAATCATCTGCAATAGTCATAACTGTTGCTGATGGTTTTGTATGGTCTAATCTAGTTCTTATATTTTTTTTGGTTAATAAAACTTCTGCTAATTCTCTACTAACATTTCCTTCGTTATATGTATTTATCACATCTTCTGCACTTATCCCAAGCTTTGACATGCAATGAGCAACTAATTCTGGACTATTAGCTAAATCTATCCCCTCTGCCATTACTCTTTTCTTAAGGCTTGCACCATCTTCACCTTCTCTAAATAACTTAAAACGTTCAGTAATAATCCTACTATGTGTTGAAACTTCATTATTGTGAATAATACCTTCGCTTGAAATTGGTTTTCCATTAATGTCTGGTGTTCTTCCATTAATGGAATCAATTTGAAATGGTTCATAATTATGATGAATGTCATTTCGTATATCTTCCGCTCTGATCAAATCTCCTATTGCGTCTGTAATTGATAATGCATTCTTATCGCTATGAGTTTGTCCTGGATATACTGGTGCATCCATATCATCACGATATGCCATAACAATTACTCTATTTCTACGTTGTGGTACCCCATAATGTGCCGCATTCAATACTCTTGGCTCTAAAGTATGATAACCAATAAGTTCAAATTCATTTCTCAAGATATCTGGCACCAATGAACCGTCTTCGTATTGGTGTCCCGTAATACCCACAAATCCATAAAATTTTGTATCTATAAATCCTATTACATTTTCTAATACAACGTATTTAGGACGTACTTCGTTAATAACTCTAATATACTCTCCGAAAAGCATATTGCGAGGGTCATTTGGATCTCTTCTTCCTGCACGGCTAAACCCCTGACAGGGTGGGCCACCAAAAATAGCATCAATTTCTGGACACTCTTCTCCCGCAAATATGTCAAGATTTTCTATTGCCTCTCTAATCATTGCGCCATTTAATTCTCTTATATCCCCTCTATGAAAGTGCGTATTTACTCCTTGTTGTAACCCCAATTGTTCGTGTCTATTCATATATGTTCTCTGAACATCCGAATTAATATCACTCGAAAAAAGGATATGAAAACCAGCCTGAATAAGCCCTTCGCTCATTCCACCAGCGCCGCAAAACAAATCAATTGCAAATGCCATAATAAACTCCTCCTTTTCTTAATTCTATCATTATTATTTATAAATGTCCAGGACTTTGTATTTCGAATTATAGAACATTCGTTCTGTTTTGTCAATAATTCAAATTGATTTTTATGAGTTTTTTTATCTCAATTACCTTTACATACATAAATAAGTATATCATATTTTATTCTACATTTCTTACATTAAACGACATATTTTAAAGTTTTTTTATTTTTATCCATACAGCTCTTCCACCAACTTAATCCCATCTTTCACACCTTGTACATATGCCACTCTACCATACTCAGCACTGAAATAATTCTGCAATGACATTAGTTTATCTATGAGACGTCGCTTTTCTTTATCTAATCCGATTTTTATCAGATACGCCCATATTCGATCATATTCTCCATTTTTCCTTCTGTACTCTCCTGGCTCTCGTAATGTATCTTCCACTGCAGTACTTAACCGTTCCATTGCTAATATCTCCAATAAATTTTCCATTGTACACCTGACCTTCCTTTATCTGTTATATTGCTTATTCTTCCACACTTGATACTCCTCATTTAGACGTTTCTGTTGCTCTGCATAGAAAACAATCTTTTCTATCATTTCAAGTGGCACTGCGTCTATTAGTGGCTCGTAATCTTCTAATTTAGATTTGTAGTATTTTATCTCCGTATCTTGGTTTTGTATCTTAGATTTCAATTTTTCAATTGTACGAGTCAACTTAGTAACTTCTTCATTCTGTTGCCAATATTTCATACGCAAGTTCAGATACTGAAGTTGAATATCCCGAATCACTTGTTTAAGGTTCTGGATAAGCGTATCAATACAACGCTCTTTATATGCCTTTGCTTTTTCATTAAATTTTGGTGTAGGTGTCTTCCATTCTTCCGCTGTATCATAATACCCAGTACCATTCACTTGTTGTTTTACCAAACTCGCTATTTCATTAATTTCTTCTGATTTCATCTCTACATCATGATCAAGTGCTTGTACTCTCTTCTTCAACACTACTTCTTCTATTTCTAGTAACTGCACCTCTTTCGCTCGTTCTTGTTTCTTGTAATCTAATACGGATAAATGAGACTTATGAGTTCCAAGCTTCGACCATCCAATTCCATGTTTTTTCATTATACTTGCCAACTGCTCTTTTTCATTATCTGTCCATTGCTTCCACTCTGTTTCACCTTTACTTCCACCTAAAAATCCTTGTTGTTCCAGCGCCTTTTTCAAAGATACTCTTGTAGATGGACCACGGTTCACACTGCTTGTGGTAAATGGCACACAATCAATATGTAAATGCGGTGTTTCTTCATCCATATGTATTACTGCATTAAATACCCTAAGATATGGATTACGTTCTTGAAACGCCTCCATATACTCACTCAATATCGTTTCCGCAACTTTCCCATTTTCACCGCATACGTTCATATCATCTTTATTTCCAATTTGTAGTACGATCTCATGAAACAATTTTTCTTGCTTACTGTTTGCAATTTTCTCATAATAGTTTGTAATTTTCCTATCCTTGCGTACTTGCTTTCTGTTATATTCGCTTACTGAATCATCAAATAATTCATGGTATACACTCTTTAAATCTTCTTGTATAAACACAATATTCTTCCATGTTCGAGACTTGTCCACATTTTGAGCCGAGTGTTTTCGATTATTATGGGTAATCGATCCTTTTCCCATCATCACACTAATTGTTCTCTCTATAATTTCTTCCTCCTGATATTTACTACATGAAACTTCTGTTTTTTAATTTTCTATTCTCATTCTTAAAGGTGCCGGAAACGGCACATAATTTTGTTACTTTTGCCAAAAGTAACGCAAAAGCACTTTTGACAGCTACGCTATCAAAAATGCAACCTACAAGTAGGTTTTGCGGTCTCCGACAGTGATATAGCTCCGCTAAAACACCATATTTATTAAGTAATTACTCGTCAGTTACTAGTCAATTACTCAGTAATTACTTACATCAGTTACTTTTCTTCATTTGAGTTACTTTTTGTAATTACTTTTACAATTGTTAGTTACTTAGTCACTGATTTTCACTGATTATATCGAACTACTTATCTAATGTATTTTATGAACTATTTCATCATATATAATTTCTTCGGCTATCATTCTCGCCTGATTTCTAAGCTGTATTTTCAGCATAAAGTCTTTTACTAGATGAACATCTTGCTTCGCTAACCATTCCTCTTCTATCTGCTCCAATCGCTCATATGCCTCTTCATTTACCTCTGCTGCTACATCTTTCAAGCACTGAGAATTACGAAGTATCATATGCCTATATGGATGTGTAGTTTCCATATATTTAACCCATGCTCTCCCATATTTCCCTATATCTACTGGTACGTGATCCACCATATCATCATCCATAAATATTAACGGATAAAGAAGACCGTCTCGCTCTTCATACTCTACTCCCCATTTTTCAAATGTTGTTAATTCTTTCATCGTTTTTCCTCCATCTTGTAAACGTAAACTGTAAACGCATATAAATAAACTTTTTCTCAATTAAATGTTTTGAATATTTTACGTTTACAGAGTTTACAACTTCTTTAATCTATTGATTTTTCAAGGTTTCACGTTATTATTTTGTAAACGGAATCTCCATCTGATTGTTTACTTCTAGAAATTTATTATCATTTATTTCATTGTTCTGTTTACATTCCAACCGCTTCCAAGCACGTTGTGTCCCATATTCTGGGAATCGATGTGATGATACTGTTCGCCAACCAATCGCACTATGATTCATAATTCCAGCTATTTCTTTCAAGTCTTTTGGCTTTGGTTCATCATACATGTGTCCCAACGCCTCTTTAAAAATCATTCTTGTACATACAAACGTTCCACTATATTTATCTAACCATTCTTGTATTACACCTGCTCTGGTATCCTCTGGCATAAATTCCACTTGCATTGCTCGCAATTCTTGCTCCATTTCCGTTGAAAAGGCTAACCGATAATTTCCACTTACATATATTTCCATCGCCTCTGCCCAACACTGTATGATATATGCTCGACATTCTTTCTCATTTGCAAGAGGGTGTTTTAATGCTTTGACTTCATCAATTAATATGGGAGCAAACCGACGGTTTCCAGTTCTATCAAATGGCAAAAAATTCATATTATTTGATGTTCCCACAAACACACATTGTCTAGGTCTATCCTCTGGATGTGTTTCATATGGAATCTTATAAGTTTCCTTTTGTCTACTTACAAATGACTTGATTTCTTCTATACTCTTTGCACTTGATGTTGCCAACATTTCTGCCATTTCAATAAACCAATGACCTTGCATTTTACGATATACGTTATCATCATCTAATCTCTTCAAATCATCTGAGAACCAATGGTCTCGAATCGACATAAAGCGAAAAAATGTAGACTTTCCCGCTCCTTGTCCACCTACAAGGCATATCATTGTCTCAAATTTGCACCCTGGATGATATACTCTATTAATTGCTCCAAGCATTAATAATTTAGTTGCTTGATATACATATTCCGATTGCTCTGCTCCCAGATATGTGTTTAGTAGATATCTAATCCTTTCTTGTCCATCCCATTCTAATGTATCCAAATATTCTCGAATCGGATGATAGGTATTCTCACTACTCACTATATCCATTGCAGAACGTATAGACTTGTCACTAATCAATTCGTAATTTTGTTCCAGATATAACTTAATCTGATTCATATCCGTATCCGTAATTGCTTGCCCTCTTCTTGTCCATTTCATCTGTTTCACAATATCTACTTGACCAGTTAATTCATTTCGTTTAATTGCATTGACTAATAAAGGATCATTTTGCAATGCAATTACACAATTCTGAATTGTTTGCTTTACACCACCTTTTTCTGTGCAAAGAAGCTTGTTTCTCACTTCCTCTATTGTCAATGTTCTTACTTCTACTATAACTCTCTCCCCTCCTCCTTCAATTCTTCCTTCGATTTTGTTGTGCCTAAATATGTTGATTCTTTCACCGTTTGATCAAATGCTTCCAGAATTTCTAACATAGTTCGTAGTGGTGTAAATAGTTCCTCTCCTATCTCCTCTACTCGTTCTACTGCGCGTAATTCCTCTTCTATGATTCGCAAATGTTTTCGAAACTGTACCACCATAAGTGGATTTCCTACTGCAACTACTTTTTGATTCAACACACTATCCACTATATAATCTTGTTTTGTTGGATACCCACAAAGTTTTACTCTCATATTTAACTCCTCTGCTTCTTCCTTTGATAATCGAAATGCTACTGATGTATTTCTCCATCTATTCTTCTTGTCCATCTTTCTTTCTGACATCAACCATTCCCTCTCTTTCTATATCTAGTTTTGCTGCCATATCCGTCTGCACTGTTGGAAATAAATGCGCGTAATTATATGTAATTTTTTCAGCCTCGTGGCCAACTCGTTCACCTATTGCTAATGCTGAGAATCCAATATTGATGAGCAATGAGATGTGAGTGTGATGTCCATTAAAGTAAATCTAGGATAACAAAAAAGAACCAGTTACTACTACATAACCGGCTCATCTGTTTAAAAATTATATACATTATTTTAATATTTGAAGTTCTCTTCCATCATCTGATTTTTGTCAAAATTCCACCATCCATCTGAAACACATTGTCACACAAAATGCGAATATCTTCTGCATTATGACTTGCAACTAAAATTGTCTTTCCCTCTTTTTTCATTTCCTGCAATAATAGTCTCATTTCTTCCACACCATGATTGTCTAATCCATTAAAGGGTTCATCTAGGATTAACACTTCTGGATTTTCCATGATTGCTTGTGCAATTGCTAATCTTTGACGCATTCCCATTGAATATTTTGACACATGTTTTCTACTATTTGGATCCAGACCTACCTTTTGCATGATGCTTGAAATATATTTCCTATCATATTTATAGTTTATCATATATAAATATTTCAAATTTTGAATTCCAGAAACACTACCCAAAAATGCAGGTTCTTCGATGATAATTCCTGCGGATTTCATCATTTGACCATTCTTTTTTTCTGATTCATCTATATATATTTTCCCATCATCAATTGATACCAGTCCACATAGAGCTTTAAATAAAACCGTCTTTCCAGCACCATTTCTTCCAATTATTCCTGTTATTTCTCCTGATTTGCATTCAAAAGTCACATTTTTTAACACTTGCGTATTCCCATAATATTTATCTAGCTTTTCACATTTAAGATTCACTTTCAACCTCCTAATTTATTGTTCTTGTGTCCACACAAAATCAACTCTTTTCACTTTTTTATAAAGCATATATCCACAACTTATCATTACCACTAGCATAACCGTAACAAGCTGACCTAAAGCTGGATATATTCCTCCCCTTGTTCCATCTATTAATAAAATATCTAGCCATGAAAATGGTGAGAAAAAGGTAATCTCATTCAACTGATAATAAATGTTAGCTACTACAATAGGAAAAATCGCAATTACAGTTCCTACGATTACTGCACTGATTCTTGAAAAAAGCATGCTAACTGCAAACATGATTCCCCCCAGCATTAATGTTACACCAAACATAAGAAATATAACTAATAGCATTGCTTCAGTTGCAGAATAATTATTTAGTATTTCATATGGAATTGGGATTTTTATACCATATTCATCAATTGCTGTTGTCATTGAAAGGGAATACAATACTTTTCCCCAATCCCAATTCAACTCTACTTTTGGTAACAGCACTATAATACTACATAATAATTCCGTTACAACCAACGCAAATGAAGATAAAACAATTCGCAAGTACTTACATATAATCCATTCTGTTCTTCCTTGTCGAAGAATAGCGTACATCTGATTCTTTTGAAAGAACGGAACTGTAGAAAAAAAATACACTACTGATATGCCATAAACAAATTGCATATAAACATTTTGAAACAAAAACGGGAGAATCCATAATGTAATAGGATAGTTTGCTGCTTCTACAAACTGAATAACATTTCTTGAATAAAAATGAATAATAGTCAACTGAAAAAGTACAAATAACAGTAATCTCGATGAAGCAAAATAAAACCAAAAATCCCTCAATGTGTATTTAATCTTATTCATGATAAGTACTCCTTTTTGATTTTTCTTCTTGTTAGCATGCCAACTGTCACTAAAAACAAAACAGAAATTATTACTGCAAGCAGAAACGATTTCAAATCATTCTTCAGCAAATTATTGGATGCTGAAAATACGGTTGCTAATGTTATTTGTTCCTGAAACAAATCTGCTAAAATAAAATCTATAAAATAGTAACCCAGAAATGGCGTAGCCATTACCAACATCTTATTGTTAACATATAATGATAAATATGAAGAAAAAACAGCTAAATTTCCTGCTAATAATCCATATTGAATTCCATATAACAAAAAGTAACTTAAAAACATTTTTTTCCCTAGAAAATATCGAAAGCTTCCACTTTGCATCAGAAATTCGTACTGATTTCCATCTGGTTGAGTCCAAGTCATAAAAATATGTAAAATCACCACATAGCAAAGAATTCCCAGAACAATACTGATTAATGCAGTAATAAAAATAGATAGTATTTTGGTGACTACATATTCATTTAATCCGCTCTTTAAAACCATATTGGATATATATTTATGCTCAATGTCGTTACATATACTGTCTCCATGCGCAAATGTTCCCGCAATTAAAATAATCATAGCTGGCATTCCATACATTACAATTGAAAACATATATAAAATATCTTCATCAAATGATATTCCTTCAAATGATGCACTAAAGAGTATCATAATAACCATGATTACTGCTATAAGAATTCGTTTTGATTCAACAGCCCTGCATAAGTCTGATATCAATAATTTTTTGGTATTCTTAAGATTTATCATGGAATTAATTCCTCTCCTGTCTGTGCGTCAATAATGATTTGAATATTACTTTCTCCATCATTTTTCATTTCTACCCCTTTTAATATCCAACAAGGATACACTTCATACGTGCCAGTTTCACCTGATAGATCAACGTAATAATATAACTCTACATATGTAATTTCATATGTTCCGTCACCTAAAATCTGGTTATATTTATTCGAGACTGTTGTGACAACATCATCAAGAGATACCATATTGATAACCTCTTTTTTATCAGTAAATGTAAATATTTTTTCAATATCTAATGACTCTAATCCTTCTGAAGATATCACTGCTTGTACTGGAGTATTCATATCTGCCTCCGTGGAGAATATCTCTGCATACACATGGTAAACTGGTAATTTTTCAAAACATTGTCTCATCACAAAATAATAGGCATCATCGTCAGAACTCCATTCTTTTTTATAACTTGACTGATCGTCATTTCCATCCATATCTTCATGTTTTTCTTCTGTTTTTAGTGTATTATAATCTAGTGCATATGCTTTGTATTTATACTCGGTAGGTGCACCTATCTTCTCAAACAAAGTTATCAAATCAGAATATGTTTCTTCCCTTGTTGCAAATGATAACTGATTTTCAATTGAAAAAAGATTAGCATTATAATCATCATATGACTCATCTAATCGAAATGCACTTAGAATATAAGGCATCTTATCCATTTTCATAAATGATAATTTACTTGACATAGGTCCAAACGAAAAGGAAGTTTCATTTTTATCAACATAAGTTGCTGTTTGAACCGTATTGCCATACTCATTCTTTTCTTCGTATTCATAAGTGTCATAATCCGTAATTTCAGAATATAATTCATCGAATGCATTTTCTACATTGATTTCACATTGACTTGCTGTGGCTGTATATATCTTTTCTGTTTTTAGATTAGCATCAATCTCTACTTCGCAATTAAATTTAACATTACCTTCTTCACACTCAAGTTTCTCTGGAAAATCAAAATCTCCTGTCTTTTGTTCTGTATTAGACATACTTTCACTTTGAGTAGATGACTCTTCATTTTCCGGACTATTATATGCGCATCCAGATACAAGAATCACGATCAGTAAAATCCAAAAGTTTTTTTTCATAATCTTCACACTCCTTTCCTCCCTATTTTTTTAACTTTTTTGGTATTTCTGGTTCATACATGAAACCTCTGCATAATGCTGTTGCATTTTTTTCTGCAATAGTCGATAATGCATCTAATAAGAACTTGGCACTATCCTTTTTCTGGGGTGCCATATTTATTTTTCTGTTTTCCATCAATTTCACCCCCCCTCCTTAATTGTCTGATTTTTTATGTCATACAACTTTACTCACCATGGTGATTTCAATATAACAAATAATAATAATAATTCAACCCCACTTTCCACGAACGGTAGCTCTCACAGCGCGAACGACATAATCAAGGCTTGTGAGACACCATTTTTACTGTTAAACTTAGAATATATCAGTTGTAAAAACAAATTATCCAAGGAGTTAACGAAAATGCGTATCAATCTATTATTATGGGAATGCTTTATTAATTTAATGGAGATTTTATTATTCTATCTTTTTCTACATACAAAACTAGAGAGAAAAGATGGCTATAAACATCCCTTCTCTCTACAATTATTTTTTCTATCAGGGCAATTCCTTTTGATTTGTATTTTAAATCAATTTGATATCCCTACACTTATTATGATAAGTAGCTTTTGTCTATTAGACATTGTTTTTGCAGTTATATTCTATCAAGACACTATCATAATGCGAATCTTTTGGGGTGCTATCTATTCAGTAATTTGTCTAGTAGCTGAATATATCACTATATTAGTTCCGCAAAGTATTTCTAATATTGAAGCTCCAGAATTATTATTAGGTGGTGTACTTCGAATTCCATTTACCTTGCTTTATATTACACTAATCGCTATTTTCGTTTTCATCTTTTACTTTATGGGAAATAATTGCATTGAAATGACAGGTTTGCAAAAAATATTTTATATGATAATCTCAATTTCTGGAATTATGATTGGACATTACATACTAGTAATTACTCTAGAATTAGAAGAACTAATTCATAGCAGATATTTCACTTCTAATCTTACACTGGTAAATTTATTTTTCTTAATACTATTTTTATCACTATTACTATATATTTACCAACTAGGACGTTCCAAGGAGCTGAATAGTCAATTAATTCAGAAACAAAAATTATATGAATTAGAAGAGTTGGAATATCATAATCTAATACAAGCAACAGAAGCTCTTAGAGAAATAAAGCATGATATGGACATTCATTTAGATGTAATTCAACTACTTGCCACCGACCATAAAACAGATGAATTAATTGCATATATTGAAGAATATCATCAAACACTTAATCAATCTCATCATCTGATTACAACAGGGAATACTGCTATCGACTGTATATTATCATCAAAGATTGAACTGGCTTATAAAAAAGGGATTGCGATAGATTACTCTGTCATGTCTCCTGATCCATTTCCATTAGATGCTGTTTCGCTCTCTTCTTTATTAGGCAACCTATGGAACAATGCTCTAGAAGCTTGTGAACGACTCATCAATGCAACTCCAGATAGTCGCCCAAGCATTCACTTTTATATTAAACCTTTCAAGCATATGGTTATCATTCATATTGAAAACACTTATGATGGACAGTTAAAATATAATGCGGCTCGTACACTTGCTTCATTAAAAAATCATTCTGAGCATGGCATCGGTATCAAACGCATACACGACATTATAGAACAATCCAATGGTATCATTCAAATAAATACTGAGAATCAAGTATTTTCAGTTCATATCATGATTCCAGTACAAGCATCAAATATCTCGGAATAGAATGCAAGCAACAGCAATCTCTAAATATAATATGAACAAAAAGAATAGGAGTAGATTATGCGAATAAATATTGCAATATTGGAAGATCAACCCCCAGAGATGGAGCGATTAAGGATAGAATTAAAGAATTGGGGTGATTTAAATCATTTAAATATAGAACTTTCGGAATATAGTTGTGGAGAAACTTTCTTTCAAAATCATAGTACACCCGCATCTTTCCAGAACTATCATGTGTTTTTTCTTGATATTCAGATGGGAGAAATGAGTGGGCTAGATGTTGCCGAAAGATTACGAAAGGAAGGATATACTGGCAAAATTATCTTCTTAACAGCCTTTCGAGAATATGTTTTCCGTGGCTACGACGTCCAAGCGATGAACTATTTATTAAAACCTGTACAAACAGAACCTCTATACCGATGTCTTGACGAGATAGCTAAGGATATTATCGGTAACGCTTATACCTATCGAAATAAGCAAGAGATTATCTGCATTCCTTACAAGGATATTTTAGCCTTTTCTTCAAGCGTACACTATGTTGATATATTGGCTATTTCTGGACATTATAGCCAATATACCACTTTAAATAATATTATTACCTATTTACCAAAGGAATTTATACGCATTCATCGTTCCTACATTGTAAATATAGCTCACATTCAGAAAATAACAAATCATATGATTGTCCTATCCAATCAAATGACTGCTACCATAGGACGCTCCTATTACAAAGAAGTGATTGCTTGTTTTTCCGAATATTCAACAAGATTTGATGGAGGAATACTGTAATGATTACTATATGTTCACAAAAAATTGTAGATTATCTGCTAAAACGTTCCAAAGTTATCCCTGACCAAGAACAAGTGGAAGTTTATATTTATGGATTAGAATGTATTCTGAACACCGCTATCACTTTATTTTTTTTAACAATATGGGGATTTTTTTCACATACACTTATTGAAACCTACTGTTGGCTCGTAGCTTTTGCCGTATTGCGTCACCATGCTGGTGGCTTACATGCACCAACACAATTCACCTGTATTTTCTTTACTTGCCTTCTTTGTATTTCAAATTGGCTTGTAATAAAATATATAAATCTAAGTAGCATGTCTATGATTTGTGTTATTATTTACTGTCTAGTTTTATGCTTTCTATATTCTCCGTCAGACATTTCCAAAATAGAATTGTCCGAAACAGAATATCGTAAACATAAAATGATATCCTTACTCATAATTGTTATTGGTGCTATCATTTCACTTTTATTACCAAGTAATATTAGCGTTTCAATTATATATTCCTTTTTTTGTGCGTGTTGCTTGATTTTCATCAAGAAAATAGTTGAGAAGATATAATCTTTGAGCATGAAGAATCATATTTTTACTGTCCAATATATAATATGATTCTTCATTATACTGTTAGTTTCTAAATCAATAATATCCCCTTGCTTCTCGCCATCCTTTCACATACCAACGAATAGTCATATAAATCCCATGAAACACCAGTAGCAATACAACCTGATTGATTTTCATCAGTTGCTTCACCCAATCACCAAAGAAAATAAAAAGAGCAATATTCACAATGATTACTATGAGACTGATTCGATCCCAACAATATTTCTTATAAATATTATCAATCCATCTCATTCCCAACCAGATTAGAACAAGAATTCCTACTAGCAACACTACCATCGTTAATACTAATAGAAACCAATGAACCATAGTAGACATAATTGTATTTGCTATTCCATTACTCAGAGTCGCAACCACTTTTCCCGCATAAAAAATTCCTTTTATTATTGTTACGATTCCTTCTTCAATGGTAATCAAGAACTCTGCCACATCACTGATAAAATTATGTGTTCTAATTGCCATGAATATTGTAATTAGAAACGCATAAACGATGCATCCTAAAAAGGTGCTCTCATATATAACTGTACGTTGCTTAAATTCAGATTCTAACCTTTTCCATGCTCTATCATAGTCTGATTTTGTTTTTCGCAATGCTGTCTGGTCACAGCTATTACATCGCTCATAAGGCACTTGTACCGTTACCCTATGAGTTTCTACTTTCTGATGAGTTTCCGCATATTCTTTCTCTCGTAATACCTCCTTCAATCTATCTTGAATGGTCATTATATCTACTTGATACTTTTCTTTCTCGTTCTTCAAGGATTCTTCTACTAGCTTCAAGTTGTTCTTTAAAGCTTGCACGTTCTCTATGTTGTTCTCGTAATTCAGTTTCTCGTTTAAGTCCAGCAATTCGCTCACTTGTGCTTTTTGCTCTCTTATAATCTTGTCCATTCTCTCTATCTCCATCTGCTGTTCTTCCAACATATCCAACATCTCCTGTACCTGCTCTTCTTGCAGTAAGTTTCCGAAATCTTTCATTCATATCCCTCGCTTTCTTTATTCTTTGATGAATTTCATCAATTCTTCGTTTTGTGTCTGCAATAAATAGTTCTCTTTGTTCAGCTTCTGCGACAAGTCTTGCCATTGCTGATTTTCTATTTCTAACTCCTGAATGTGTCTGTTCTGTTTCTCCACTTCTTGATACACCTCTTCTAATAATTCCTGCTGTTCCTCTAACTGTTGAATCATTTCTTCCATTATCGGAATCATAAAGTTGCTCTCGTCTAACGTCATCTAAATTCTCCTTCCATTGTTTTAACCATGCTGTTACATTCGCAAATGCACCTTGTACCTTTTTCAATAAGTTATTTTGTTCTTTAATAGTTCGATTTTTTTCTATCTTCCATGAATACTCATTACCAAACCCTTGTTCAAATTTCTGATGAATCATCCTTGCACTTGCTCCCTCGTGAATAGTAGGAATCTCTATCTTCCCTTGTCTGGCAAAGGAACGATGATCCATCCACTTTTCTTTTGGCAAATGAAGATTACAACTTTTTGCCCATTCACTTCTCCAGAATTCACAATTATGAGGATTATTCCATCCTGTAGAATCTACCAATACTCGTTTCCACTGTTTCCGATTTCTCGCCCCTACCTTTTGCACTCCTTCTTCATCCACTATAGGAATTCGTATCCCGCATCTATTAGAATCTTTCTTGTCTTGCCACCAATT
Organism: Eubacteriales bacterium; assembly: GCA_044425815.1. Classification (GTDB taxonomy): domain Bacteria; phylum Bacillota; class Clostridia; order Lachnospirales; family Lachnospiraceae; genus CAUPWF01. The sequence goes on along the minus strand of JAWXVA010000023.1, from coordinate 9,679 downwards.
AAGATGAGATGGATTGATGATCCTTTGTCCTTCCTTATCCCGTTCAAATGCCCAATCCTTTACTTCTTTCTTCCCCCAAGAACCATCTATATAAAAGGGACGCATAGTAAGTAGAAGATGAACATGGGGATTCCCGTCTCCTTTATCGTGAATACTCCAATCTGCACACATCCCCTTATCTACAAATTGTTTTTGAATATAATCTCTCGTAATCGTAATCTGTTCTTGTCTACTCCATTCCACTGGCAAGGAAAATTCAAAGCTTCTTCCTAATTGTGCATTGGATTCCGACTCAATCTTTAAAACCTCATTCCATAACCTCTGCTTTTGAAATGTGATTAGAAACTTATCCAAATCCCCATCTTTATCATTGGAACATTTGTACCGAGTGGACTGTTTAAATTGTCTAATATTCTCGTCTGGAACATCGCTCCATTCTGGTGGTGCATGTTTACACATCATCAATTCGGTATAAATCACTTCACTTTTAGAAGTATAGTAACTCGTCCTTCCTGTTTCATAATCTTTCATTACATCACCATTTAAATAAGCAGATGCAGCAATGATAGATTTCCCTTTGCTTCTTCCTACTATCTTAATTGCCATATGAAAAATTGCCATTTTCTTCAACTCCCTTCGATATCATTTATCAACCATCCTGACAAATAGAATTTTTTTCATCATGTGTCGTGTCCGACACTATTTACCGCCGACGGAACGAGCCCAGCAAGCGTAAGCGCAGACTGGTTGCCACTTGTGGCAAACTTATATAGACGACCTCTGGTTGTCTATAAGTGCGCCCTATCCGAAAAAGAAAGATAGGGATAAGAAAATAACTTCTCATCCCCATGCTCTTATTCCATGTCAGTTTCTGGACTTTTTTGCATTGCTTTGGTGAAAAACTTTCCATTCGCTTCTTGTTTTTTCAAAAATAAAATCAACTTTTCAATATCGCATTCTTCAATAGGTGCTTGTAGTACAGATTCCACAGCTGCACCCACTTGAATCAATCGATGAGTTCGTTTTTTTCGTTCTTCTGCTTGTTGCCTCTTTTCTAACTGCTTTCTTTGTGCTTCTACTTTCTTTGCTTCTTCTAATAATTTTTTTGCTCTTTCATTTTTTTCCTGAATACGTTCCTCTAAACTCTTACTTGTTCTTGCCATATTTCCTCTCTTTCTTATCACGCTAGTGATACCACTGTTTCTGTTTTGCTTACTTATTACTTTTGCGCATAAGTCATGTCATTTGAAATCAAACGCCACATCTTTTCTTCAAATCCTAATGTTGCTTGTTCATCAAAAAACACATTGACTTGATAGATAGTTGTACCAATCTGTTTCGTAAACCCATTGACATCATTCTTACTCTTTTCATTCTCCATTTTTTCTTTTCCTTTCTGATTGTTTTTCAAACATACGTTTGTTATAATGAATCAATACCGTATTCTTCTGTGCAAGAGCTGTGCTAGAATTGATTCTGTTCTTAAGATTTGTAATACTTTTTTAAAAAAACATATTACTCGTCTTATCTATAGGAGAAATAACAAGGTATAATCGGAACTATTCAATTTAAGATTTAGGTGAAAAATTTGAAAAATAATATATATGATGAAGAATTGGAATTTGAAACACTCAATGATGAATTAAATGATGCTTATCTCATGGAAAAAGAATTACTGTTAGAGTTAGAATTTGAAGAAGAATTAGATGAGATACATAACCCTGTCGTACAAGAATCCCCTGATCGAAAAATATTAAAAAGAGAATTGGAACGTGTTGCTTTATCTCGATTGGAAGCAAGTGCTCGAACTAAAGCTGACTTCGAAAATGTTATTACATGGTGGAATAGACTAGATAGCAACAGAGAACGTAAAGAACGATATCATGAAGTAGGTAGAGGAGATATCCCAATAGAATGGGGGGCATCTCATGAAAACATTATTCTTCCTACACCTATTGGTTCTGTTTACTGGAAACAAATCTTAAAAGGAGAGTTTTTAGATGTGATTTTTGATTGTCCTTTTGAACTCCATGAATTAGTCGAAGATAAAGATATTTCTCTTTCCATTCATAAGCTAAAGGATGAACACAAGGAAGTTTTATACTACCTTACTATTCGACAGTACTCTTGCCAGCAAATAGCAAAATTACGCAATCAGAGTGATCGAAACATTCGTAAGGTACGTTCTACCATATTAAAAAAATTACAAGTGAATCTACTGCAAACTTTGCGAAAAAAGCTAGAAGAAAAACAGGTTCTTACAAAAAGAGAAACTACATTTCTTCAATCATTTCAGTAGACTTCTCCTTACTACTCCTTGTATTTTCTTATTGACGATATCATCTGTTATTGTTAATATAGTAATATGATTTATTCAAAAGCAATTACAAATAAGAAAGAAGGCTAATTATGCATTCATTATTTCAAAATAGTACATCGAACTGGATTCGATTTGACAAATACCATTGGAAAGAAAAAGATAAAATCCTATACATTACTCCTTGCGAAGATGCTGAACTCACCCTCTATAATCCACTAGAGAATTCAGACCAATTGGTTTTAGATGCTATTAATCTTGGTCTAACATGTATGTCTGATAGAAGCACTCCGAATATCATACAAGATGGTATTATGTCTTTTATTACTAAATATGGCATGTTAGGAATTATGACAGCTTTGCCTACCACTGCTGAATTTATTACATATGAAGAAGTTTATTTTCCAAAAAATCCTTATATAAAAAGCGAAAACTTAGAAACAGAAGCGTATCTATCTTACTTTTTCCCATTTGAACCACTAGCATTTCGAAAAAGAGGACGTGAATCTTCTTGGGACATCACGGATATTACCACGATTCCTGCTCTTATGGTTTTGCGAAACAAACCTCAATCTGTCCTCATGAGCTTTCAAAAAGAATATGCTGAGCGTTACGATTGGCTAGTAAAAATATTTCAGGATTGGGCATTTACCTTTCTTACAAGCGCAATATATTACCAAGATCAAGATGCACTATCACCTGAGCAAAAACATTTATACAGTCAAGGGATGGCAGCTTTTCAAGGAATATCCCCAACTTATCATATAGAACTAAGAGAACACCCTACTCTTGTATGGGATTTCCACTCGCTACTATTACAAATACAAATGATGTTTAGCTTTATGATTACTGATGAGCATGCTTCCATTAAGGTATGTAAACATTGTGCAAAAGCCTTCTTAGCCAATAGACCTAATACAGAATTTTGCTCTCCACAATGTAAGAATCAATACAATGTATATAAGAGTAGAATGAAAACAGGAGGTAATGATGTCTAAAATTAATGTAGATGGAAATGAAATACAAATATTAAGAATGAAAGAAGAGGATTATATTTCTCTAACGGACATGGTACGCAATAGTGATAATGGATCCGCGCTCATAGAAAAATGGCTTCGTAATAAAAATACGATTGAATTTCTAGGCATCTGGGAAGAAATGTACAATGAAGATTTCAACTCAGATGCATATCTAGAGATTATGCAAGAAGCTGGACTTAATCGATTTATTATGTCCGTAAAGCAATGGGTTACAAGAACTAATTCCAAGGGAATTATTGCGAAAGCAGGGAGATATGGTGGTACGTATGCCTATAAAGATATCGCATTTGAATTTGCAAGTTGGGTATCTCCACAATTTAAACTTTATTTAATCAAAGAATTCGACCGTCTAAAAAAAGAAGAACAAGTACAACTAGGATGGAGCGCAAAGCGAGAACTTGCTAAAATCAACTACCGAATACATACAGATGCTATTAAGGTGAATCTCATTCCACCAGAATTAACACCACAACAAATATCTATCATCTATGCTTCCGAAGCCGATGTCCTTAATATGGCTCTATTTGGCATGACTGCAAAGCAATGGCGAGATAAGCATGTGGAAAAAAAGGGAAATATTCGAGATTATGCTAGCATCAACGAGTTAATCTGTTTATCCAATCTAGAAAATATCAATGCTGTTCTTATTGATGATGGTATGACTCAAAGTGATAGGCTCATAAAACTAAACACGATTGCAATTCATCAAATGACGATATTAGAAGATGAACCTGAAAAAAAGATTCTAAAATAATTCTAATTCCCTCGAATTCGGGGGAATTAGAATTCAAAAAATGTAAATTTCAAAATAGTTCCGATACTCCTATCGAATTTCTCCTATTAATAGAAAGACAAGAAAAACCTTCAAGGCAGAGTTACATACTCTGTCTTTTTTTCTGTCTTCCCTAAATTTTGTAAACAAAAATCAGTTCAACTGTGTTAAAATATAAGAACAGATGAGCTGGTTGTTTGAAAGGAGAATCATATGAACAAACAACCAACAAAACAAAAAATAACTGCACTTTACGAAAGACTATCTCGGGATGATGAATCTGCAGGAGATAGCAACAGTATTATCAACCAGAAAAAGTTACTGGAAAAGTATGCATTAGATCAAGGATTTTCAAATCTAGAGCACTATACTGATGATGGATGGTCTGGTACCAATTTTGAACGTCCTGATTGGAAACGTCTACTTCAAGATATTGAAGACGGACTTATTGAATGTGTCATTGTAAAAGATATGAGTCGTATTGGACGTAATTATCTACAAGTAGGATTCTATACTGATGTGTTATTTCGTGAGAAACAGGTACGATTTATTGCAATTACCAATGGAGTTGATAGCATTAATGGGGAAAGTAATGAATTTGCACCATTTCTCAACATCATGAATGAATGGTATGTACGAGATACTAGCAGAAAAATCAAATCTGTTCTTCGTGCAAAAGGAATGGAAGGAAAACATTTAACTAGCAATGCCATTTACGGATACAAAAAAGATGTAGAAGATTCTAATCACTGGTTAATAGATGAAGAAGCTGCAACGATTGTAAGGCGAATATTTCATCTAATTATAGAAGGATTAGGACCAGCTCAAATAGCTAGACTTCTCACTTCTGAAAAGGTAGAACGACCTTCGTACTACCTTGCTAAACAAGGGCTAGGAACTTGTCGTAGTACTTGCGATATGAGTAGACCATACACTTGGACTTCTAGTACAATTACAGATATGCTAAGAAAACAAGAATATATGGGACATACCGTTAATTTTCGAAATTACAAAGAATCCTACAAAGATAAACTATCGAAACAAGTAGACCCTAAGGACTGGATGATTTTCGAGAATACACAAGAAGCAATTGTAGATGAAGAAACTTGGAATACCGTACAGAAAATTCGTGAGACGAAAAAACAACCATGTAAAAAAGGTGCTCCAAACCCATTGACTGGATTGATGTACTGTGCCGATTGTGGCTCTAAAATGTATAATCATCGAACTGGTGGATATGAGAAAAAAGATGCTAATGGAAATCCAACAGGTAAATATACCAATGCACAAGACAATTATCACTGCTCCACCTACACGCTAAACAAAAGCAAATTTGTTGACAAATGTACGCAACACCATGTACGTACTGATGTTGTTCGAGAATTGGTTCTGGACACCATTAAAGCTACTTGTGGATTAGTAAAAGAGCATGAAACTGGCTTCATAGAAAAAGTCAGGAGTACTGCTAAAACACAACAAGAAGCCTCTCTGAAATCTCTGCAAAAACGTCTTGCTAAAGAGGAAATGAGAATTCAAGAATTAAACCAGTATATCAAACGAATTTACGAGGATAATGTGAAAGGAAAGTTATCCGACAAACGCTTTGAGCTTCTATCAGAGGAATATGAAAATGAGCAAGCAACCTTAGAAGCTTCTGTGATTTTACTACAGGATGAACTAAATTCCTATACAGAAGATAGCAATCGGATAGAGAGCTTTATCAAGTTAGTACACAAATATACTGATTTCGAAGAACTAACCACACCTATGCTTCATGAATTCGTAGATAAAATTATTATCCACGAAGCTGACAAATCCACTGGTGTTAGGATGCAACAAATCGATATTCACCTAAAATATATAGGTAAATTAGAAGTTCCGATGAAGCAACTAACTCCTGAGGAAATCAAAGAAGAAGAGAAAAAGCGAAAAAAACGTGCTTGGAATCGTAATTATATGCGACGTAAATACGAAAAAGAAAAGGCAGAACGTGAAGCATTACAACTGAATAAGACAGCTGAGAAATCAGCTGTCCTATAAATACTCTAATGAACGACACTCATGACTATGACGGAGATCATGAATTCGAATTCTTTTCACTCCACTCTCCTTAGTTCCTCTATCCATTTCATGATGTAGATAACTTTTAGAAAACGTAAAAATCCGTTCTTTTTCTCCTATTCGATATAAACTGTTGATATAATTTTGTATTTCATCCACTAAGAAATCTGACATAACAATCGTTCGATTTCCCTTCTCCGTTTTAGGATCAGTTATTATATCCCTTCCCCCTATTCGCTGAAACGACTTATTGATTCTCAGCGTTTTCTTCTCCCAACAAAAATCTTCAGGTGTCAGTGCTAACAACTCTCCACAACGTATTCCCGTCCAATACAATATTTCAAATGCGTAATATGATATTGGCTTGTCTGCAATAGCTTCTACAAATAATTGAAACTCATCCTGCGTCCAGAACTTCATTTCCTTTGATTTGTATTTTCCCATGCCACCTGCTTTTCTTGCTACATTAGAACGTAGGTCATACATATTCACCGCATGATTTAAGATTGAACTCATTTGATTATGTATTGATTTCAAATATACTTGCGAATAGGGTTCCCCATTTTCTTTCTTCATTTGAGAAACCTCATTCTGCCATTGAATGATATCCGACGGTCTTATTTCCTCTAATCTTTTATTTTCAAAGTACGGCATAATTTTATATTTAATAATATGTTCTTTTGTTTTCCAAGTATTATGTCGGATTCTTGGTTTCGTATCTGCAATATATATGTCTATAAAATCCTTAAATTTCATATTAATGCTATGTTCTTCTTTTAGCTTGAATGCTCGCTCCCAATCAAGTGCGTCACCCTTTCGCTTAAATCCTCGTTTTGTTTTCTGTTTCCGTTCTCCCGTCCAATCCTTATAATACGTCCGAACCTCCCACAGTCCGGTTTTCTTATTCTTGATAACAGCCAACTAACACACCTCCTTCCATTCGTATCCGTAGACACGTTCCTCGAAGTACTTCCTGCTCAGTCGACCTCGTACTGTTACATATCCCTTATCTTCAAGTTCTTGATTTAGTTCCCGAATGATTTTGTAGGCACATGCCGCTGAAATGTCCAACTCCCTTTGTAATTCTCCTGCTCTGATAAATGTTCCTTTCTCCATTAACTACCTCTCTTTTCTCTTCAGTTTTATATACAGTTCATTTCTGTACTGTTTGTTCGTTTAATATAACAGTTCATTTACGTACTGTCAACACTTTTCTTTAAAAAACATTTCATTTTTGAACTGTTGGTGTTATAATCAATATAATTAATGAATTTGGAGGAATTAAAATGGCTTTAGAAAGTGTAAATCGAATAGGAAATTTAATTAGATTTTTTAGACAAGTACGTGAATTAACACAAAAGCAATTAGCAGCTATGTGTGAATTAAACGAATCAACTATACGAAATTATGAATTAGGAAATCGACATCCTGATGAGAAAACATTATTGAAAATTGCAAATGCATTAGAGATTAGCTACTATACCTTAGCAGATACTAGCTTATTCACATCATTTGGTGCTCTTCATGTATTGTTTAATCTAGAACGCAGTTATGGACTTGTTCCTACATATGTTGATGATGAAATACATTTAGTTTTTAGAGATCCACGCAAATTTGGATTTGATTCAAATGACGAAGGTCAAGACGCATTGAAACTTTTAGTAGAATACTGGGCACATAAGCAATCAGAAAAAGATGATGGAGAAATCACTGACAAAGACTATGTTTTTTGGCAGGCACAATTTCCACAAGGTGTTAATCCTCTACTTTCATCTGTTGAGCAAGTTCCATATGCAATTGAGTATGATATGAGTGAACACAAAGCACCGATAGATAAGGATTCACCAGAAGAGAAATTACTACGAACAATATTTAGTGAAGATAGCGAATAACAATGAATAGCCACAACTCATACATTTGTAGTGAAAGGAAAACCTATGAAACCATTTATCCAAGTTATCAATCAACTAAATGAAGAATATCTTGGTATTGTTCAAGAAAAATATATAAGTATGGAAAATACACGAAAAGAATTTATCAAAACATTTCCTAAAGAACACCTCTCTTTAATGCAATTAGATGATTATGTTATTGGTCGTACAAATGAGTTGCAAAATGAATCTTTTTGCTACTGGCTCGAGACTAAATTGCGTGAACTAGGAAGTATAAAAGGTGGCTCCGCAGAAAAATTCGGCGTATTTTACAGTCAAGAAAAGCACAAATATGTAACCACAAAACGGTGGAGTTCCTCTCTATCTCCTGATGAGGCATTCGTCAATATAAAAGAAGAAATTCGTAGTCTTCTTGTCAATGGTGAGTTAAAAAATCTAGAAAACATAGAAAATAATAGCTTACCTACTATGCTTAAGAATAAAATTCTAACCACCTACTTTCCTAATGACTACATAAATATATTTTCAGAAGAACATATTGACTTCTACTGTTTCGAGTTAAATATTCCAATAACGCCAAACGACACTCTTTCGATTAAGCGTGAAAAACTTTTACATTTTAAAAATAACACTCCAGAATTAAATGGAATTAACAATTATATATTCATGCGATACCTTTATTATTGGTATAAACCCAATATAAGAAATATTCGCATACTGCCAATGAGTGCTACACTTGAATTTACCACAATGACCATTTCTGATTTGCAGGAGCATTTTTTCCACAATGAATTAATAAAAAATAATGGTATTTATCATTTTCGTTCTAAAAGCATGAGTACAACTGATTATACATATGTACTATTTCAATTTAAAAATAGCATAGTTGCATCCGCCAGATTACTAAGCAAAGAAAAATACGATTTACCAAAAGATTCTTATGCTGGTCACTATATCTTCGACATCAATACTATTAAAACATTTGAACCAATTACATCCGATGAGATAAAACATCTTGATAATAACTTCAAAGGATTTTCTCAAGCTACAATTAACCTAAGTACCAAAATACAAGCTAAGTTGCTTGATTTAATAGCTTCGAAACAACAATACATTATACCTGATGAAATTATAAATCCATCTAAAATAACTGAAGGGGCAAAAAAACAAATAATTGTAAACGCCTATGAACGAAGTAGTAAAGCAAGAACACTATGCATTCAAAAACACGGTTATCAATGTGCTATTTGTGGATTTGACTTTGGAAAGTTTTACGGGACTCAATTTGAAGGTAAGATACATATTCATCACAAAGTTCCTCTTCATGAGATAGGTCAAGAATATGATATTGATTCCGCCCATGATTTAATACCAGTATGTCCAAATTGCCACATGATATTACACGCAAAATCTAATGGTGGATATTATTCTGTAGAAGAAGTAAAAGATTTTATTCATACGACTAAAAACAAATAACCACAAAGTCACATTAACCTTCTGGTACTAAAAAGTATTGTCATTTTATTGTCACTCGTATAAAAAATACCCCAGAAAGCCTATAAATGGCACTTCTGGGGCATTGTACATTATTCGAATT
>JAWXVA010000136.1:0-5968 GCA_044425815.1 Eubacteriales bacterium | reverse complement strand
CTAAGCTATACGTAGAGAAATCTACTGGTGTTACCTTTAAAGATGTAGCAGGACAAGATGAGGCGAAGGAATCGTTACAAGAAGTCGTTGATTTCTTGCATAATCCAGGGAAATACACTGGGATTGGAGCGAAGTTACCAAAAGGTGCACTCTTAGTTGGACCACCAGGAACTGGGAAGACCTTATTAGCTAAGGCAGTAGCAGGAGAAGCAAACGTACCATTTTTCTCATTGTCAGGATCGGCCTTTGTAGAGATGTATGTAGGGGTAGGAGCATCTCGTGTACGTGATTTATTTAAAGAAGCGCAAAAAACAGCACCATGTATCGTATTTATTGATGAAATTGATGCAATCGGTAAAAGTCGTGATACAGCGATGGGTGGTAACGATGAGAGAGAGCAGACTCTGAATCAATTATTGACAGAGATGGATGGATTTGAAACAAATAAAGGTTTACTATTGCTTGCAGCGACAAATAGACCAGAAGTATTAGACCCAGCATTATTAAGACCAGGTAGATTTGATAGAAGAATTATCATTGATAAGCCAGATTTAAAGGGGCGTATCGATGTACTCAAAGTACATGCCAAAGATGTTAAGATGGATGAAACAGTCGATTTCGCGGCAATTGCATTAGCGACTTCAGGAGCGGTAGGTTCTGACTTAGCGAATATGATCAATGAAGCAGCAATTAATGCAGTAAAACATAATAGAAAAGCAGTATCACAAGCAGATTTATTCGAAGCAGTAGAAGTAGTATTAGTAGGAAAAGAAAAGAAAGATAGAGTCTTAAATAAAGAAGAGAGACGCATAGTATCTTATCATGAGGTGGGTCATGCACTTGTAAGTGCACTCCAGAAAGATTCAGAACCAGTGCAGAAGATTACGATAGTTCCAAGAACGATGGGAGCACTTGGTTACGTAATGCAGACACCAGAAGAAGAGAAGTTCTTAAATACGAAGAAAGAGCTAGAAGCAATGCTTGTTGGATATTTAGCAGGACGTGCAGCGGAAGAAATTGTATTTGATACAGTAACAACAGGGGCTTCGAACGATATAGAACAGGCAACTAAGATTGCAAGAAGCATGATTACTCAGTACGGTATGTCGGATAAATTCGGACTGATAGGACTAGAATCGATTCAGCACCGTTATTTAGATGGAAGAGCAGTAAGTAATTGTGGAGAAGCTACATCAGCAGAGATAGACCAAGAAGTAATGAAGATGCTAAAAGAATCTTATGATATGGCGAAGCAATTACTTAGTGAGCATAGAGTGACACTTGATAAAATCGCAGACTTCTTAATTGAAAAAGAAACCATTACAGGAAAAGAATTCATGAAGATATTCCGTGAAGTAGAAGGATTGCCACCAACTGACGAAGATATAGAACTTCAAGGAAAACAAAATTCCAGAATAGAGATATTATCATCAGAGGAGAAGAATGTAGACAAAGCTGAGAAAGAAGTATATCCATATACTGACGAGAATGATGGTAATAGTATAGAAGAACCTCTATTTGATGAAGAAGATTTACAAGACTAAGAACAATATTATATAAAGAAGAAAAATAAAATGGAAGGGAGACCTTTCATTTTATTTTGGAAAAAGATATAATAAACATATGGAAAAAAGAGAATTTATTATTGAAGAAGAATTAAAAAAATTACCTGGAAAACCAGGGGTATATCTGATGCACGATGAAACAGATCAGATTATATATGTAGGGAAAGCAATCAGCCTTAAGAATAGAGTGCGACAATATTTTCAATCTAGTAGAAATAAAGGTGCCAAAATAGAAAGAATGGTAACGCATATTACGCGATTTGAATATATTGTAACGGATTCAGAATTAGAGGCGCTTGTCTTGGAATGTAATCTGATAAAAGAACATCATCCCAAATACAATACGATGCTTATGGATGATAAATCGTATCCGTTTATTCGCGTGACAGTAGATGAACCGTTCCCGCGCGTGATGTTAGCGAGAAGAATGGGAAAAGATAAGGGGAAATATTTCGGCCCATACACTAGTGCTACGGCAGTAAAGGATACGATAGAGCTGGTTAGGAAATTATATACCATACGAAGTTGTAATCGGAATCTTCCAAAGGATATAGGGAAAGAACGCCCTTGTCTGAACTATCACATACATCAGTGTAAAGCACCTTGTCAGGGATATATAGATCAAGAATCTTATCGTGCTTATGTGAAAAATGTATTGAGCTTCTTAGGAGGCGATTTTGATTCTGTTATCAAGCAATTGCAAGGGAAAATGCTTGAAGCTTCTGAAAATATGGAGTTTGAAAAAGCAATTGAATATAGAGAATTACTTGGTAGTGTTACACAAATTGCACAGAAACAAAAGATAACGAATAGCGACCAAAGTGATCGCGATATCATAGCCTTAGCAGTAGAAGAAACAGATGCAATTATTCAGGTGTTTTTTGTACGAGGAGGCAGATTGATAGGGAGAGACCATTTTTATTTGAAAGTAGCAGTTGAAGATATTGAAGCAGATATTATAATGAGTTTTATTAAACAATTCTATGCAGGAACTCCCTATATTCCAGCAGAATTGATGGTACAAGTAGAATTAGAAGAATCTGCAATTATGGAAGAATGGTTAACGGCAAAACGAAAGCAGAAAGTCACGATTAAAAACCCGAAAAAAGGTGAGAAAGAAAAACTTGTTGAATTGGCAAAAAAGAATGCGCAAATGATTCTTTCTACGGATAAAGAGCGAGTGAAAAGGGAAGAAAGTCGTACATTAGGTGCAGTAAAAGAAATCGAAGAGATTATAGGTCTTGAAAATATTCATAGAATGGAAGCGTTTGATATCTCAAATATTAGTGGATTCTCATCCGTAGGTTCCATGATAGTATATGAAAATGGAAAACCGAAGAAAAATGATTATCGTAAGTTTAGAATCAAGGGTGTAGAAGGTGCGGATGATTATGCCAGCATGCGAGAAGTCTTAACAAGGCGATTTAAGCATGGGATAGAAGATGCAGATGCAGCTAGTTTTAATGCGTTCCCAGATTTGATTATGATGGATGGTGGGAAAGGGCAGGTAAATATTGCGAAAAAAGTATTAGAGGAATTGAAGCTTCATATTCCTGTGTGTGGAATGGTTAAAGATGATTCCCATAGAACGAGAGGGCTATATTATGATAATACTGAGCTTCCAATAGAGCGTAATTCTGAAGGATTTAAGCTTGTGACGCGTATACAAGACGAGGCACATAGATTCGCGATTGAATATCACAGAAGCTTACGAGGAAAAGGGCAAGTTCACTCGATTTTAGACGATATACCAGGAATAGGACCTGCTAGACGTAAAGCGCTAATGCGACATTTTCAAAGCATCGATGAACTGAAGGCGTCCACAATCGAGCAGTTAAAAGAAATTGAAACAATGAATGAAAAATCAGCGAAACAAGTATATGAATTTTTTCATGAATAAGGTATGATAGAAGTAAATAAACGGAGAGAAGGAGATACACATGAACGGAGGAGATACTACAGTAAAATTACAACGGATTGTAGAAGAAATGAATTTAAAAAACCTAACACCAGAGATTGATCTTAGTCAGAAAGAAGTACTGATTCCAGATATTAACAGACCAGCATTACAATTAGCAGGATTCTTTGATCATTTTGAATCGGATCGTGTACAAATTATTGGCTATGTAGAATATACCTATGTAGAGACCTTATCAGAAGAAAAGAAGATTGAAACATATGAGAAATTAAATTCATATAATATTCCATGCCACATCTTCTGTAGAGGATTACAACCAGGACCTATTTTCTTAGAAAAAGCGAGAAATGCAGGTATTCCAGTATTTAGCACAGAGAAACAAACATCTTCTTTTTCAGCTGAGATTATACGCTGGCTACATGAAGCGTTAGCACCATGTATTTCTATTCATGGCGTACTAGTGGATGTATATGGAGTAGGCGTACTCATTATGGGTGAAAGTGGAATCGGAAAGAGTGAAGCTGCATTAGAACTTATTAAGCGTGGACATCGACTTGTAACAGACGATGTAGTTGAGATTCATAAAGTAAGCGATGCAACACTCATAGGAACGGCGCCAGATATCACACGTCATTTTATAGAATTACGGGGGATTGGAATTGTTGATGTTAAGGCGATGTTTGGGGTACAAAGTGTAAGAGAAACACAAGAGATTGACTTGGTTATTACCTTAGAAGAATGGGATAAAGATAGAGAATATGATCGTCTAGGTTTAACAGAAGAGTATACAGAATTTCTTGGAAACAAGGTGGTTTGCCACTCAATACCTATTCGACCAGGTCGTAACTTAGCAATTATTGTTGAGTCAGCAGCCGTGAACCATCGTCAGAAATTAATGGGATATAATGCAGCGCAAGAATTATATAGACGTGTACAAGAAAATTTACAAGGTAAAAAATAAAAAAATATAGATAGAAGTAAAACCACTATATAGGTGGAGAGTAAGAAGATGAAGGAGTAATGACAGGATGAAGTATTGTATTGGAATCGACATTGGTGGAACAACAGTGAAAATGGCATTGTTTACATCTGCTGGAGATATGATTGATAAGTGGGAAATTGTAACGAAGACAGAAAATGAAGGAATTACCATTTTATCTGACGTAGCAGAATCTGTGAATGGGAAATTAGAAAGTCATCAGATTGAAAAGAATGATGTTTGTGGATGCGGAATCGGTGTTCCAGCGCCAGTATCTGATGCAGGAATCGTGAATGGAAGTGCCAACCTAGGATGGAAATACAAAGAAGTGAAACGCGAAGCGGAAGAATTACTTGGCGTACCGACTAGTGTAGGAAATGATGCAAATGTAGCAGCCCTTGGTGAAATGTGGAAAGGTGGCGGCATGGGCTATCAGAACCTAGTTATGGTTACACTAGGAACAGGCGTTGGTGGTGGACTTATCTACAAGGGTAAAATCATCAATGGAAGCAATGGGGCAGGCGGCGAAATCGGACACATTTGCGTGAACTACAATGAAGAAGATTCTTGTGGATGTGGAAATCATGGCTGTTTAGAGCAGTACTCTTCTGCTACAGGTATCGTAAGAGTAGCGAAGAAACGACTAGCATCGACAGAAGAATACAGTACATTACGAGAGTCGAAGCTATCGGCAAAGTCCGTGTTTGATGCATATAAGGCAGGCGATAAAGTAGCTAGTGAGATTGTGGATGAAGTGACACAGTATCTAGGATATGCACTTGCAAATATAGCGGTTATTGTTGATCCAGAAGTAGTAGTAATCGGCGGCGGAGTGTCTAGAGCTGGTGAAGTGATTACTGAAAATGTGGAAAAGCATTATAAAGATAAAATGTTTTTTGCAAATGATAAGGTTAAATTTGTACTCGCTACGCTAGGAAATGATGCAGGCGTGTATGGCGCAGCGAAATTAGTAATTGGGTAAGTTATATCTCAAGTGGAAGTGTAATAATTATCGAAGTACCTAATCCTTTTGTGCTTTGAATATTTACACTTCCATTTGCCATTATATGAAGGCGTTTCTTCAAGTTTGTTAGTCCTATAGAGTCTTTGGTGTCTAGAGAGGATACTTCAAATCCAACACCATTGTCAGTTATCGTTATTTCTATTGAATTTTGGATCTTTGCAATGGAGATTTTAAGCTGTCCGCCTTCTTTTAGGGGTCTCAATCCATGATATAAAGCATTTTCAACTAAAGGCTGAAGTGATAAAGGTGGAATTTTGAAATCAGAGTAAGCTATATCGATACTATAATTAAATGTATTTGGAAACCTTAGTTGCTCGATTTCTAGAGTTACTTTGACTAATTCCAATTCTTTTTCTATGGAAATATTCTCTTTTTCGTTGATAACATACATATAGGAATGCATATAGCGAGCGAATAGCGTAATTGCACGATCGGCTTCTGCAGGATCGTATTTACATAATGCGCTAATATTGTTTAAGGTA
>JAWXVA010000135.1:0-5988 GCA_044425815.1 Eubacteriales bacterium | reverse complement strand
TCTTAACGAACCCTTTTAAATGCACAGAAAAGTGAGAACGACTGACCGTTCTCACTTTCAAGTACAAATTATTTTCTAAGTCCTAATCTAGCAATAAGAGTACGATATCTTTCGATGTCTTTTTTCTTAAGGTATGCAAGAAGACCTCTTCTTTGACCTACCATTTTAAGAAGACCTCTTCTTGAGTGGTGATCTTTTGGGTTTGCTTTGAAGTGATCTGTTAATTCGTTAATTCTTGCTGTTAAAATAGCAACTTGAACTTCTGGTGAACCTGTATCTCCTTCTGTTCTTGCGTATTCAGCGATTACTGCTTGTTTTTTGTCTTGAGCTATCATTTCTTTTCCTCCTGGTTTTTCTTTTTATTTTTTATAAATCGCCTGACACTAAGTAATGGTTGGAGTATCCAATTACCGAATGTCGGTTCATTCATACCTGCATGATTATAACATAAGGTAGTGCTAAAGTAAAGCGATATTTCTAGCTTCTTGAATATCTTCTTCTACTTGTCGTTTTAATAATTCCACACTGTTAAATTTTTTCTCTGAACGTTGAAAATGCTGAAAATACACCTCTATATTTTCTCCGTATGCATCTCCCTCGTAATCAAACACATAGGTCTCCACCTGTGGAAGTCCATTTGCTTCCACCGTTGGTTTCTTCCCTACATTTGCAATTCCATTACAGAATTGATCACCGATTTTCACAGAGATGGTGTACACCCCAAATGGTGGCAATAGTTTCTCTTTTGATGGTACAATGTTCATCGTTGGAAAACCTAGTTTTCTACCAAGTTTTTTTCCATGAATGACTTCTCCTATAATAGAATACTCATAACCTAGCATATCATTTACTTTTGTCAGCTCACCATTTCGTATGCACGATTTAATATAACTAGAGCTAATGACTTGTTCTTGATACATTTCTTGCTCTATAATTTCTACTGAATAATTATATTCCTCTGCATATTGCTCTAACATAGCGGCATTTCCCAATGCTTTATATCCAAAATGAAAATCTTCACCTACCACAATGTATTTCACTCGGAATTTTTCTACTAAGATTGTTCGAATAAATTCTTCCGCTGACATATGGCGAATCTCATTATCAAATTGGCAATCTATCAGATAATCAACTTGACCTTCTAGGTGTTTTACACGCTCTTCTTTCAGCATAATCTGCTGTGTTGATTTCCCTAGTTCTTTATGTAGGTTCATCATATCAAATGCAAATACCACGCTGGAAATGACTTCCACTGTAGATACTTGCATATTAGCGACTTTCTCTGCAACTGCATTTATTAATTTTTGGTGTCCTCTATGAAGTCCATCGAATTTCCCTAGTGTGATAGCCGTTCTATTTTGTCCTTGGTATTCCTCTATCGTCTTCAAATACTTCATCTGCTATTCTCTCTCCAAAAACATCTTCTCTAATTTCAAGGTTTGATTCTCTTCCCGATACCAGTAAATTCCTATGAATTCTCCTAGTTCATCATAAACTCTTACCCGCTCTTTATTCTTCCAACCATGAATCTCTGCATATTTCTCTACATTTAGCGGATTACCATTCTTTGCTAAGAATTCAAGTTCTTTCGGCAAATCGAAGCGTTGTAAATGCTGAAATACACTGTCTATTGGTAATATGCACTCTTCTAGTGTCCCTTGATTTTTTAATTCTTGCACTTCTGACAATGTGAGTGCCTGTTCGATTTCAAAACAACTTACTTTTGTACGTTTGAGTGTTTTCATACATCCACCCACTTGAAGTTGTTGACCAATATCATGACAAAGGGTTCTGATATAGGTTCCTTTGGAGCAGGACACTGTCATGGTTACTTCTGGAAGGTTTATGGCTGTGATTTCTATTGATAGGATCTTAACTGGACGTGCTTTTCGCTCAATCACTTTCCCTTCACGCGCCAATTCATAAAGCTTTTTGCCATTCACTTTCAGTGCAGAATACATGGGAGGTATCTGCTCATAATCTCCAACGAAGGACATGATGACATTCTCTACTTGTTCTTCCGTCAATTCTTGAACATTTGATTCATTTAGAATTGTGCCTGTTGTATCCTGCGTATCTGTTTCCACTCCTAGCAAAAGTGTCGCTTCGTACGTCTTATCCTTGTCTGTTAGCATATCGCATAATTTTGTCGCTTTTCCTAGGCATACCGGAAGTACTCCCGTTGCATCAGGGTCTAACGTACCTGTATGACCAATTTTTCTCTGTCCTACAATCCCTCTCAGTTTCGCAACCACATCATGAGAGGTAAAACCTTGTTCTTTATAAATATTAATAATTCCGTTTATCATAACAACCTCTCGTTATCCATTCTTAAATCACTGTTAGATACACTTTTTCATTCTCATCAATTATAATGAAATTTGTTTTTTTATTTCTTGAAGCAATATGGACAAAAGCTCTTCCTGACTTCCTGACAATGTAAATCCTGCCGCTTTTTTATGCCCGCCACCTTGGAATGTTGTAGCTATAATGCTAGCATCTATCTTATCATTGGTTCTGAGGCTGATCTTGTACTCGCTTTCACTAAGTTCATACATAAATACAGCGATATCCACACCTTGTGTATTTCGCATTTGGCTAACAATTCCGTCAAGATCTTTTGTGGTAATTCCTAATTCTTGCATTTGTTCTAGCGTAAGTGCAAAGAATACACAGCGTCCATCTAATAATAATTCACTTTCAAAAAAAGCTTTCCCTAATACTTTATTCTGTGCATAGGTTTTTTCAAAAAATGTATCTTCTACTATCTTACTTCCTAGCACGCCTAATTCTAGCATGTCTGCGGCTGCACGCATCGTCGATGGTGCAACGTTGGAATATTGAAATACTCCCGTGTCATGTGCAATACCAAGGTATAAGCACTCTGCAATTTCTTTCGTCAATCTCTCTGAAGGAATTAAGTTGTAGACTAATTCACTTGTAGAACTCGCCGTCGGAACTACATAGAAGTTTTCTCCTATAGATTTATTACTAATATGGTGATCGATTACACATTTTACTTTAGCATTTTCATAAGCTTTACACGCATAGCCCAATCTATCAGACGATCCACAATCGAGCGCAAAATATACATCGAATTGTTCTACTTCTTCCATACGAATATCCATTTTATTTTTAATATGATTCGCACCCTTTAGGAACCCAAATTTCGCCGGTATCTCTTCTAAATACACGGTCACTTCTTTGTCTGGGTAATAAATCGTCAAATAATTGTACAATCCCAAACAAGATCCTACACAATCTCCATCTGGACGCACATGTCCACTAATCGCTATGTTTTTTACCCCTGAAATAATCGATTCTATATTCATCTATTCTTCCTCTTCGATATACTTTTAGTTATTTTCGTCGTCATCTTCTTTGATATCTTTTGTCACTTCCGCAATCTTCTTCGACATTTCCACTCCATAAGCAATGGATTGGTCTAACACAAATGTAATCTCTGGAGTATTACGCATATTCAGGCTACGTGCTAATTCTCTTCTAATATAGCCTTCTGCCTTACGTAATCCTGTAATGGTATCCTGTTGCACTTTTTCGTCACCTAATACACTTACATACGCCTTGCAAGTCTTAAGATCAGGTGCTACTTCAACATCTACGATAGATGTCATAATCCCAACACGGGGATCTTTAATGTCTTCTCTAATAATTTTGCAAAGTTCTCTCTGCACTTCCATATTTACTCTTGTATTTTTGATACTATTCTTTCTCAATGAAATTCTCCTTTTTACAGAAAGGGGCGAAGCGACCTATTCCGATCAACCCGCCCCTCATATTATACTGTTTCTACTTCATTATAAGTCTATCTAACCTTGCTTATATTCATGCTTGTTCATTCTAGCTTAAATTATGAACGTGGTACTTCTACCATTTTGTACGATTCTACTTTGTCTTCTTCTTTCACATCGTTGAATTTCTCGAATACAAATCCACACTCATATCCTGCTCTTACTTCTTTCACATCGTCTTTAAATCTCTTAAGTGATGCTAATGGTCCATCAAAAATTGTCTCTCCTTCACGTGTTACACGTACTGAGCAACCTCTCTCAAATGTTCCGTCTAATACATAAGAACCAGCAATATTACCAACTCCTGAAGCTTTGAAGATTTGACGAATTTCTGCATGACCAAGTACTTTTTCTTCAAATACTGGTGCTAACATTCCCTTCATCGCTGTATCGATATCTTCAATTGCACTGTAGATTACGCTATATAACCTAACATCTACGCCTTCTCTATCTGCTGTTTCTTTAGCTGATGCATCTGGACGAACGTTAAATCCGATAATGATTGCATTTGAAGCAGATGCAAGAATAACGTCTGATTCATTGATTGCACCAACACCACCGTGAATAACTTTAACCACAACTTCTTCATTTGTAATCTTAAGCAAGCTTTGTTTCATTGCTTCTACAGAACCTTGTACGTCTGCTTTTACAATAATTGGTAATTCTTTTAAGTTTCCTTCTTGGATCTGATTAAAGATATCATCAAGTGACATACTCTTAGATTTTGTTTCATCTAACATCTTCATTCTATTTTGAGAAATAAATGTTTCTCCAAATGTTCTTGCTTCTTTATCATTTTCACAAACAACAAATACTTCACCTGCATTAGGAACTGCATTTAATCCTAAAATTTCTACTGGAATAGAAGGACCTGCTTCTTCAATACGTCTTCCTTTATCATCCATCATCGCTCTAACTCTACCAAATGCTGAACCTGCTGCAATTGCATCACCTACACGTAATGTTCCTTTTTGTACAAGTACTGTTGCAACAGAACCTTTTCCTTTATCAAGCTCAGCTTCGATAACAAGACCTCTGGCATTTCTATCTGCATTTGCTTTAAGTTCAAGTATTTCAGAAGTTAATAGAATCATTTCTAATAATTCTTCTACCCCTTCACCTGTCTTTGCTGAAACTGGTGCAAATACTGTGCTACCACCCCAGTCTTCTGCGATTAATTCGTATTCTGTTAATTCTTGTTTTACTCTTTCAATATTTGCGCCTGGCTTATCTATTTTATTAACAGCAACAATGATTTCAATTCCTGCAGCCTTTGCATGGTTGATAGCTTCTACAGTCTGTGGCATTACACCATCATCTGCAGCAACTACTAAGATTGCGATATCGGTAGAATTCGCTCCACGCATCCTCATAGATGTAAATGCCTCATGTCCTGGAGTATCTAAGAATGTAATCTTCTCATCACCAACTTGTGTTACATATGCACCGATATGTTGTGTAATACCACCCGCTTCTCTATCTGTAACACTTGTACTTCTGATTTTATCAAGCAATGAAGTTTTACCGTGGTCAACGTGTCCCATAACGCAGATAACTGGTGGGCGTTTTACCATTGATTCTTCGCTCTCTTCCTCTTCTTTAAGAAGCTCTTCGATTACGTCTACAACAACTTCTTTTTCACATAAGATTTCATACTCTAATGCAATTTCTTCTGCTGCTTCATATGTTAATTCATGGTTAACTGTAACAATCTTACCTTCTAAGAATAACTTCTTGATGATTGTTGATGAAACAATCTTCATTTTATCAGCTAATTCACCAATTGTAAGAATCTCTGGTATTGTAATCATCTTAATCTTCTCTACAACTTCCACTTTCTTATGTTGTGGTCTTTGTACTGGAGCGATGATTTTACCTTTTGCATTTCTTGGTGCCTTATCTTCTTTTTTGTTACTATAATCTTTTTTCTTAGCAAAATCTGGTTTCGTTTTTGCTCTCGTTGGTTTTTGTTCTAATGCGATCGAATCAGTCTTTGGTGCTGACGCGCCTCTTCTATCGCCTCCTGGACCACCTGCATTGCCTCTGTAGCCATTATTAGGACGATCTCCATTATTATTCCCTCTATAGTTGTTATTGTATGGGCGATCTCCTTGTGGACGGTCTCCATTGTTATTTCCTCTATAGTTGTTATTGTATGGGCGATCTCCTTGTGGAC
>JAWXVA010000022.1:0-31098 GCA_044425815.1 Eubacteriales bacterium | reverse complement strand
GACGAAAAAACTATTTATTTATTAAGGCAAATGATACAATAAGCAAAGGGGAGATATAAAATAAAAAATAGTATAGATAAAGAAAAGGGGGAACTATGAGGTTATATAAAATTAAATCGAAAAATAAGTATATGGGAGTTAAGATTGCATTGAGTTTGTTGATGACAGCTATATTTTTCTTGATATATGCAACAGATATATTTGAAGAGTCTAGTTGGTCATTATCGGATATGTTTTTTCAAGAAGAAGGGGTCGCCTCAGAAGAAATCGTGGTAATCGGCGTAACCTCCGAAGATCTAGATAATTATGGAATGTGGCCGTGGGATCGCACCACATGGGCAAAGGTGCTCGAAACGATAAATAGTGATGAAGAGACAAAACCAGCAGCAATTGGTGTTGATATTTCTTTTTTTGGTTCTTCTCAGCCAACTTCTGATGAAAAATTAACAGAACAAATTACAGTAGATAATGTTGTTTTATCATGTGATGCAGAATTCAAATCAGAAATTGTGGTGGGAGAAAATCATTCTGTGCAACAATACGATTATATAGTTTCAAGTATTTCATATCCATATATATATCCTAATGAAAATATAAATTTAGGTCATACAAATTATTTGTTTGATAACGACGGAATTGTACGAAATGGGTTGTTAGAGATTGAAACAGAGCAAGGTGCAGTGATCGGTTCCATGGCATATGAAACATTTCAAATATACAATCAATATTATGGTCAGGAAACTACGTTTGAACCAGTAGTAGATGAAAATGGTTTTTGGTATGTAGATTATACAGCAACAGCGGGTGAATATTTTCAATATAGTATTACAGATATTCTCGATGGAAATTTTAACCAGGAAGATTTGACAGGAAAAATAGTTTTGATAGGTGTTTACGATGCAACGCTGATGGATTATTACCGAGTTTCTCTCGATCATTCTGAAAATATGTATGGAGTTGAAATTACTGCAAATTGTATCAATGCAATGATTAATGATAGTGAAGTGGCTATGGTTGCAGGGACAACAGAACTAATCGCATTATTAGTTAGTACCTTCGTTATTACTTTCGTAGCACTTCAGTTCAGTTTCGCATTTGTTACAGGCTTTGTAATCACAATGTTGATAATAGGATTGTATATTATTTCATTTGCATATAATCAAGGAATCCTTTATCCACCATTTTACTTTGTTACAGGATTAGGAGCTTGTTACATATTATCGGTAGCATTTAATTATTGGTTTGAGTGGTACACAAAAAAACATGTTACGAAGGTATTTAAACAATATGTGGATCCAAAAGTAATGGAAAAATTAATTCATAATAAGTTAAGTACATTAGATAGATCAGGTACAAGTTGCGAAATAGCAGTATTATTTGTAGATTTACGGGGATTTACAGGAATGTCAGAACAATTACAACCTGATTTAGTAGTAGGATTATTAAATGAATTTCTGACGATGGTTGATGAGTGCATTAATAAATTTGATGGGACATTAGATAAATTTATTGGAGATTGTGCTATGGCATTTTGGGGTGCACCTGAACCGAAAAAAAATCCTTCTTATGATGCTTGTTGCGCTGCAGTAGAAATGATTCGCAGTGTAGAGATATTAAATAAAGAAATAGAGAGAAAATATAAATTAAATATTTCATTTGGTGTAGGAATACATTTTGGGACGGCGATAGTAGGAAGTGTTGGATCCACCACACGGCTTGATTATACGGCGATTGGAGATACGGTTAATACTGCATCTCGCCTTGAAAGTAATGCACCAAAGAATACTATTTATATTTCAGAGTCGGTTGCAGAACATGTGAAAGATTTAGTGGTAATGGAAAAATTACAAGATAAAATGCAGTTAAAAGGAAAATTAGAGCCAGTGGATATTTATATCTTAAAAGATATAAATGACAGCAATCAAGGAGGATTATAGAGATGAAACGTACAATGCTAATGTGTATAGTAGCACTGATATTGATAAGTGGATGTACAGCATCATCAGTGGAAGAAACAAAAGAAGAAGCAATTGAACTAACAATATGGCATTATTATGGTGGGACAGCGGAAGAAACATTTTCATACCTAATTCAGCTTTTTAACCAAACGGTAGGAGCCGAAAATAATATCACAGTGAAAGCGTATAGTTACGATGGCGTGAGTGAATTAGCAGAAGCGGTTGAAGCATCAGCTAGTGGTATGGCCGGTGCGAGTGCAATGCCATCTATTTTCGCGTCATATATTGATGATGTACTACCATTACAAGAAGCAGGACTCATAGCCGATTTAACTCCTTATTTTACAGAGGAGGAATTAAGTACTTATTATGAACCATTTATAGAAGAAGGAATGCTAGGTGAAAATCAGTCACTTAATATTCTTCCAATAGCAAAATCTACAGAAGTACTACATATTAATAAAACTGCTTACGATGAATTCGTTTCTGAAACTACTTATACATATGAAGATTTATCTACATGGGAGGGTGTTGCTGAAGTGTCTGAGGCATATTATGCCTGGACAGATAGTAAGACCGAAGATATAGAAGGAGACGGAAAGGCTTTTTTTGGAACGGATGGAATGGCTAATTTCATGATAGTAGGCACTAAGCAACTAGGAAATGATATCTTTATAGAAGAAAATGGAGTGATAAAACATCAATTTACGGAAGAAATTGCAAAGAAAATATGGGATGTATTTTATTTGCCATATATGCAAGGATATTATTCGGATGAATCAAGTTATTGCTCTGATGATGTAGCATCAGGAGAAATTGTTGCTTACGTGGGTTCTACGGCAAGTTCCTACTATTTTCCTAGCCAAAGTCAATCTATGACGGGGGAATACGTTGATATTGAATGTATTACGATGCCGTACCCAGTATTTGAAGATGGAGATGCGGTTGCTGTACAGCAAGGCGCTGGTATGGTAGTTAAAAAATCTACTGTAGAAGAAGAAACAGCAGCAGTCATATTTTTAAAATGGTTTACAGAAAATGATAACAACACTGGATTTTCAGTGTCAACAGGTTATATGCCAGTAAAAAAAGAAGTATTAAACATAGATTATATTTTAGCAGAAATGGAACGAGATGGAGAAATAGATGACACACTACCAATTATTCAGGCTACGTATTCTACATACCAACAGTTAGAAGAATATGACTTATATTCTAGCATAGCTTTTGATGGAAGTTCAGAAGCTAGAGATGTATTAGAAAGTTCATTACTATCGAAAATAATTTTAGACACAAAGGAGTACACATATAAGGTGAAAGACGGCACTGACGCACAAGAAGCAATGGATGAAATGCTAGGTGAGGATAATTTTATGAAATGGTATCACGATATTACAGAACAATTGGATGAAGTTATATCAAATTAGCACGAATAAGTGCTGGGGATATTAAGAATTATATTAGGGGAGAGATTTATGAAACAGATAAAAATCATCATTAATAATAAGGAGTATGAAGGAACACAAGACGATACTATTTTAACCGTTGCATTACGTAATGGAATAGAAATACCTAATATGTGTTACGACAAGCGGCTCGATTCCTGTCAAACCTGTGGTTTGTGTGTGTGTGAAGTGAATGGAAACTTCGTCTATACTTGTCATGAAAAATTGCAAGAAAATATGCAAGTTACAACTGATAATGAAAGAATTAATAAAGAAAGAGTTTATCGTCTCGAACAGATGCTTGAAAATCATAAAGGCGATTGTAAAGCGCCTTGCGTGACAAAGTGTCCTGCACACGCAGATGCACAAGGTTATATTAAATTGAT
Source organism: Eubacteriales bacterium (assembly GCA_044425815.1). Taxonomy (GTDB): domain Bacteria; phylum Bacillota; class Clostridia; order Lachnospirales; family Lachnospiraceae; genus CAUPWF01. The sequence goes on along the minus strand of JAWXVA010000022.1, from coordinate 27,309 downwards.
TAAACAAGGAAATTTCCAAGCAGCGATACAATTAATTAAAGAAAAATTACCAATGGCTGCATCCTTAGGACGCGTATGCCCCCATCCTTGTGAAGCGGTTTGTCGCAGAGGGTATATAGATGAGCCGTTGTCGATTCAATGGCTAAAACGAGCAGCAGCAGATAAAGATTTAGAAGAAGAAATACCTTATATGCCAGAAATTGCGCCAGAAACAGGAAAAAAAGTGGCCATAATCGGAGCAGGTCCTATGGGGATTTCTTCCGCATATTTTCTGAGACAGTACGGACATGAAGTGACAATTTATGAGGCGATGCCAAACCCAGGAGGAATGTTGCGTTATGGGATTCCGCAGTACAGATTGCCAAAAGAAATCATTGATGGAGAAGTTCATGTGATAGAAAAAATGGGTGTGAAAATTCACTATGACAAGAAATTAGGTGAAGAAATCCAATTTGAAGAACTAAGAGAATCCTATGATGCTATTGTATTGGCTGTAGGAGCATGGAAATCAACTGGTGTAGGGTGCGAAGGCGAAAATCTACATGGGGTTATGGGAGGAATTGAATATTTAGAAATCAACATGCGTGGTAGAAATCCTAATATGGGTGATCGAATAGCAGTTATAGGCGGTGGGAACACAGCGATGGATGTCTGTCGAACCGCTGTAAGATTAGGTGCGAAAGAAGTATATAGTATTTGTTGGCATAAATTAGAAGATATGGCGGCAGAACCGATAGAAATAGAAGAAGCACAAATCGAAGATGTGATATTTAAGAATTTGTACTCTCCAACAAAAATTAGTCGCAGTAGAGGTGGCGCTCTAGATGTATTATTGAAAAATGTTGAACTAGGGCAACCAGACATAAATGGACGAAGGGTACCTATTGATTTAGAGGAACCCCCACATAAAATTGAAGTGGATATGGTCATTCTCGCAACAGGGCAAGCTGTAGCAAAATTAGAAATTCCCGGGTTGGAAAAAACAGCACGTAATAGTATTGTCTACGACAGAAATACATATATGACTAGTATTGAAGGAGTGTTTGCAGGCGGGGACTGTGGAAATGATAAAATTTCTATCGCGGTAGAGGCGACTGCAGATGCACGAAAAGCAGCAATTTCCGTACATCATTATCTAGAAGGAAAAAAGGTGGCGTTTGATGCACCGATTTTTATACGTGATGCTAGAAGCTTTGCAGGTTATGGTGAACGTCAAACAAGTAAGAGAGCATATATGCTCCATTTAGATAATAGTGAACGAAAAGAAAGTTTTGAAGAAATTGTTTTTGGATATAGTGAGAAAAATGCAAAGCAAGAAGCTAGTAGGTGCTTAGAATGCGGATGTCACGATTATAATGAATGTAAATTGATTACTTATGCGCAGGAGTATAAGGTTACTAGCAGTCATGAATTGCAAAAAGAAGAAAGAGAAAAATTATTAGATGATGATAAATTCATCAGAAGAAATCCAAACAAATGTATTCAATGTGGAAAATGTATCGAGGCATGTACGAAGCTAATGGGAATTGGCGCGATGGGAACGACAGAAGAAACTAGCATGGGACGATTATGGAAATTCAATAAAAATTTACGTGATAGTGGATGCGTTGCTTGTGGATTATGTGTTTCAGTATGCCCAACAGGAGCATTAGAAGCGAAACAACCAGATAAGACTGCCTATTGGAAAACTAATAAGACGAAGACTACTTGTACATACTGTGGAGTAGGATGTCAATTAAACATTATTGAAAAATGGGGTAAAATAATAGCAACAGAACCTGTTGATGGAACGGCAAATGAAGGAATGTGTTGCATCAAAGGAAAATTTGCACATGATTTTATCCAACATGAAGAACGTCTAAAAACACCAATGATAAGAAAAAAGGGTGTATTAGAACCAGCAACTTGGGATGAGGCTTTGGATTTGATTGAATTAAAGTTGAAATCTTGTAAAGCAGAGTTTGGGCCAGATAGTATTGTAGGATTCGCAAGTGCAAAAGTTACAAATGAAGAAAATTATTTGTTCCAAAAATTTATGCGTGCAGCAATAGGAACAAATAATGTAGATCATTGTGCTAGGTTGTGCCATTCCTCAACCGTGTCAGGATTACAACAATCACTTGGTAGTGGTGCAATGACAAATCCGTTAGCAGATGTGAAAAATGCAGAAGTGATATTTATAACTGGTTCAAATACAACAGAAACACATCCAGTTATGGGTGCGTATATTAGACAAGCAAAACAAAAAGGGGCAAAACTAATTGTAGTTGATCCTAAACGTATTCCACTGTGTGAAATTGCAGATGTATACTTACAAATAAAACCAGGAACAAGCGTAGCACTTACAAATACAATGCTTCATATTATTTTTAAAGAAGGATGGGAAAATAAGGAGTACATTGAAACATATACGGAGGGCATAGAAGAATTACGCACGGTTGTAGAAAAATACACTCCGGAATATGGAGCAGAACTTTGTGGTGTGTCAGTAGAGAGTATTATAGAAGCTACAAAATTATATGCACAAAGTCAACACTCTTATATTGCTTATGCAATGGGGATTACACAGCATACGAATGGAACAAATAATGTTTTGAGCATGTCGAACCTAGCTCTTGCTACAGGAAATTTAGGTCGACCAGGTACAGGGATTAATCCACTTCGAGGACAAAGTAATGTACAAGGAGCTTGTGATATGGGTGCGCTACCAGGTGATTACCCAGCGTATCAAAAAGTAACGAAACCAGAAGTACAAGAAAAATTCGAAAAACTATGGGGTGTTAAATTATCTAATCGAGTAGGCTACACCGTGACAGAAACCTGCGATGCTATTTTAAATGAGGATGTGAAAATTTTATATGTAATGGGAGAAAATCCAGTCGTTTCAGATCCAGATACAAAACATGTGATTAAAGCATTAGAAAAATCATTCTTAATCGTACAAGACATATTCATGACAGAAACTGCTGAATATGCAGATGTGTTATTGCCAGCAACAACTTTTGCAGAAAAAGATGGGACATTTACGAATACAGAGCGACGAGTGCAAAGAATAAGAAAAGCAATTGAACCAGTGGGAGAGTCAAGAAGCGACTGGGAGATATTATCGGAGCTATTGAGACGGTTTGGAATGAAAGCAGAGTATAATCACCCAATAGAAATTTTTGAAGAACTACGTATGGCGGCACCTAGTTATAGCGGAATCAACTATGAAAGAATTGATGAAGATGGATTGTGTTGGCCATGTAAAAATGAAGATTCTTGTGGAACACCAATCTTACATATTGATGGCCCCGTGAAAGGGAAAGGAAGTTTCAAAGCATTCGATTGGGAACCATCAGAAGAATTTCGAGATAGTGAATATCCAATGATTTTGATGACGGGACGACTGTTAGAACATTTTCATACGAGAACAATGACTCGTAGAAATAAAAGGATAGATGAAATGCATCCGACTAATTATATTGAATTAAATCCAGAAGATGCAGAAATGTACGATGTCTCATCAGGTGATATGATGACAATTTCTTCGAGAAGAGCGACTATAGAAGCTAGAGTAATGATATCGGAAAAGTTAGCAAGAGGAACTGCATTTATGCCATTTCATTATGCGAATGGAGCAAATATGCTAACAGATGGGAAAGTATTGGATCAAACATCTAAAATCCCAGGCTTTAAGCAAGTAGGTGTTAAATTATCAAAATAAAACAAAAAACCTAGGGATATTCCCTAGGTTTTTAGCAAATTATCATAATCCGATACGGTATTGATGTTTAGCAGTTTGTAATCATGCTTGTAGGTATTGTAGGTAATGCAATCCAAAGCACGAAATACAGGGGCAGAACTTTCTTGGATTACGGGATAAATTTGTTTGGAAAATCGTGTCTTATATACACCAATTAGAGGATCTATTTTTGTATCGTACTGCAACAAAGTCACTTCAGAATCATTTTGAAGATGCGAGGTAACGACATCCTTGATTAATTGACTGGGAATTGAAGGGCAATCTACTGTTATTACAAATGCGGTAGTATAAGTTGCGTGCTTGAAACAAGTATATAATCCTCCTAAAGGACCTCGGTTTTCTAATTCGTCAGTGTAATAATAAATTTTTGGGGGCTCAGAATATACTAAGGAGGGCAAGTATTCTGAGGCAGTGTCTTTTGTGACTCCAGAAATGATAGTTTCACCAAAAGATAAATCAATGCTTAATTGCACAAGTGTCTCCAAAAAAGTTTTGTTTTTATAGAGTAATTTATATTTTGCTGAGCCAAAACGACTGCTTTTGCCGCCAGATAAAATAATAAATGAGCAATTCGAAAATGGATTCATTTGAAGTTCCGCCTTTTAATAAATATTATAACATAAAATAGTGGGAATTAGCAGTTTTGAATAGTGGTTAAGGCTTAATGCATAAAATAAAATTCTAACAATAAGGAGCGGCATAGATGTGGAAAAAATAAATCAGTTTAATAATAAGGGAATGATAACAAAATGTTCAGTTGGGAAAAGAAATACATCTTTGAAAGTATTAGAAGATGTAGTGGTATGTGAACATAGCATATCTTTATATATAGAAAAATCACCAAAAACAATTAAGAACCTTCAACAAGTATTTGCGGAAAAACCGAGTGGATTTACGCATGTAGAACTGAATTGTTCTCCAGAAAATTTAGAAGAATTAATAATTGGACATTTACTTGCAGAACAATATATTTATCATATAGACCAAATTCAGGCATTGTATATTGACGAAACAGGTGCAAGTGCATTGGTTAGTATATGCGCTTTAACTGATGAAAAGAAAAAGTATTGGGAAAAAGCTGTTCCAAAAGTACATGTGCCATATGAAAATATAAAGAAGCAAGCGATAAAAACATTGAATTATTCCGAATTATTTAAACAAACAGGTGCGTTACACATAGCTTCTTTATGGAAAGATGGTGTGGAACTCTATAATTATTCTGACATTGGCCGGCACAATGCGATAGATAAAGTTATAGGAAGGGCAATGCAAGATCACGTGGACTTCAGTGGAGTCGTACTATTTACAAGTGGACGTGTGCCGTGTGATATTGTACAAAAAATTGTTTCTGCAAGAATTCCTATTCTTGCTTCGCGTTCAGCGCCGACAGATAGAAGCATCGAACTTGCTAGAAAAAATGGGATAGTATTGTTAGGATTTGTACGTGGTGAGTATATGAATAATTATACGCTGGATAGTAAAGAATAAAAAGTGCTATTGTGATATTTATGGTTATAGATTATAATCTATAATAGTTTTGGTTATTAAAGATTTATTTGCAAGAGGATAGGCAAGGAGTAAAAGATATGGAGACATCATGCTATGAAAAATGTAAGCATATTCTAATTAGATTTATTTTGGTAATAGCAGTAATAGTATTGTGCTTGTTATTGGCAAAAGATAGTTTGTTTTGGAAGGATGATTTACATAACGAACTTATAGGATTGTCAGTTGAAGATTTTAAAGTGACCGTATTGGATGAAGAAACGATCAGATTAGAAAATTTGATTAAAGGAGAGGAGCTTTCTTATAGTTGGTTGATAACAAACTATAATGAAGGGAAGATTTTAAAAAGCGGGGAACGTTTAGAAATAGACGAAAATGATATAATCGAATTTACCTATTCATATTTAGATAGAGTTGAATTTCAAGCTGTTGTAGAATTCGATGGAATGATCTATACAAGTGATACATTTTTGCTGAATGAAGATGGGACGATTAGTTTACTTCTGGATGTGGATGATGTTGATGAGCAATCAACAGTCACAGAAACAACAGAAATCACAAGGGATATTAGTGATATTGTTTCTATTTCATATTTGTGTTTTCTCGTTATTGTTGCAGTGCTTTATTACACGATATTCAGTCGCAAGCAGTGGCTAGTGTTGATGATTGCAAGTATCATTTTTTACCTATTATCTGGAGTGCAGTACATTATATTCATTGTGACATCTTCCTATATGACATTTTATATGGCGAAACTGATGTCTATAAATACAACGAAATATGAAGAGAAAATAAAAGAATTAACAAATAAAAAAGAAAAAAAACAGCATAAACTATTATTACAAAGGGATAATAAAGTATTGCTAGGGTGTGCTCTTATCGCAACGCTTGGAGTGATGGTAGTAATCAAATATACGGATTTTTTGATTGCGAATATCAATAGCTTGCTACATACAGAAATTGCATTTTTGACATTAATAATGCCGCTAGGTTTATCATTTTATACATTTATGTTAATTGCGTATTTGTTTGATGTATATCGTGGAAAATATGTAGCGGAAATAAAATATTTGAAGTTTTTCACGTATATATCATTTTTCCCACATATAGCACAAGGACCGTTATCGAGATACGATGATATATCGCCACAGATACGAGAACGTCATAGATTTTCCTATGAGAATTTATGTCAGTCATCACAGCGTATATTATGGGGCTTCTTTGTGAAATTAGTAATAGCAGACAGAATAGCTATCTTAGTGAATGGAATCTATAAAGATTATACCATTCAAAGTTGGTTGATGTTATTATTAGCATCTTGTGCATATTCTATTCAAATTTATGCTGATTTTTATAGTAGTATGGAAATTGCCATTGGTACAGCGCAATTATTTGGAATTAAATTAACAGAAAACTTCTTAAGACCGTATTTTTCAACTTCTATGCCAGAATTTTGGAGAAGATGGCATGCAACACTTGGTACATGGTTTAAAGATTATGTGTTTTACCCAATTTCGATTTCAAAAAAACTTATGAAATTCAGTGTTAACACAAGAAAAAAATATGGTCCAGATGTGGCAAGAGTATTGTCAGCCGCTCCTCCTATTATGGGAGTGTGGATATTGACTGGTTTGTGGCATGGAGCATCTTGGAATTTTGTGGCATGGGGAATATTTCATGGAACATTGATATTATTAAGTACTGCATTTGCACAAAATGTTAAAAGTGGCGTAGAGCGTATAGGAATTAATACAAATGCAAAATATTATAAATTAATGCAAATGAGCAAAGTTTTTATCTTATGTACGATTGGTCGAATATTCTTTCGTACAAGTTCGCTCGCAGAAGCAAAAGCAGTTATGGGAAGTATTCTTACATTATCAGTGCCAAATCTTTTGGTAGATTTTAGTGAAATAGATTTTAATTTAGAGGATACTATTGTAATAATAGTGGCACTATTATTGTTTTTAATCGTTAGTACTTTGCAAGAACGTGGTAATAAAGTACGAGAAATTATTAGTACGAAGCATATTGTAATCAGGTGGAGTATTTGGTTATTTATTATCTTTACAACAGTAATATTTGGTGTTTACGGATTAGGGACGTCATCTGTATTTTTATATGAAGCGTTTTAGAGGGAGACAAAATTATGAATACAAAGTTAAAGAAACTAATAAGTGCTATAGGGTTTCTGGTACTTGTTATCTTGATGTTAAGTGGGCTTAGTTTTATATGTACGCCTACGAGTAAGACACAGCAACAGACATTATTGTACGAAAACGAACCAGAAGATACCATAGATATTGCATTTGTGGGTAGTAGTGCAACATATCGTTTCTATGATGTAATGACTATTTGGGAGGAATATAATATCACATCCATGTGTTATTTTATAGACTCTATGCCATATGATTTTGTGGAACCAATGATTGAGTACATAGAAGAACAACAATCTCCAGAGATATACGTAATAGATTTACGACATATTATAACAGATGAATATAAAATGCAGTATTATGGATCTATAAAGACCGATTCACAAAAAGAAGCATTTGTAAATGCATTGAATTTGTTACCGAACTCATGGGTAAAATGGGAGCTGATTACGGAAAGTGATTATACACAAGATGCAGTATACATGTACTGGTTTGATGTTTTATATAATCATGAAGAATTTGTAGAGGGTGTTTATGGACTTATTCAAAATGGATTTTCGTTAGAGGCACTTCCTTATAAAGGAAATTATTTATCTTATACAATTAATGATATTGCAGATACTTATGTGGATTTTGATACAGTTGAAGAGCATTTGGATTATGAACTTACAGAAAGTACGATTACTAGACTTGTAGAATTATTTGAATTCTGTGATGAAAATGAAATCAATGCATACTTTACCATTACGCCATATACGCATTCTAAATGTTTTGTGGATCAGGATATACGACGAGAATTTGAAGAGTTAGTAACAGAATATGGATATCCATTTAAAGACTATAAAAATGAGATGGATGAGATTGGATTGGATTTTACAACTGATTTTTATGATAAAACCCACGCAAATGCTTGGGGGGCTAAAAAATATACACTTTATGCAATGGAAGATATCTTAGACGTATATGAAGTAGACAATACATATGATCAAGACACTATAGATAGCTGGGATGAGGCATATGCAGAATGGTTTATTTATGATGAAGAGATGAGAGGAGCTAGTGACAGCGATGATTAAACACAAAACGGTATTAGAAAGCATAAGATTTTATGCAATGGCAGTTCCGAATCAATTAGCAGTTATAGATACTACAACAGAATTAACATATCAAGCATATTGGGAAAAAATTTGTGGGGTAGCATCCTATTTAGAAAAACTTGGAGTAGAAAAAGGAGAGTATATCATTCTAAAGGCAAACCAAACAGTAGACTATTTAGTTATGTGTCACGGAATACAACTGATTGGTGCTGTGTGTGTACCACTTGAAAAAAGTGTAAACGAAGGTCGTGTCTTAGAGATTATGAAAGAGACAGGCGCTACAAAATTTTTCGGAGACATCATTGTTACGGGATATGAGACTATGGATGTCGGCACGGCTTATCAGTATGAAGCAAAAAGAATGGACTTTATTATGCCCGACGCAGATGCAGATGCAATGATATTATTTACGACAGGCACAACAGGGAAATCAAAGGGGATTGTTATACAATATGGAGCTGAATATGCAGTAGCAGAAAATGTAATGTACGGAGTAGAGATGAAGCCTCAAAATGTAGAAATCATACCAATGCCAATGAATCATTCGTTTAGTTTACGGCGGTATTTTGCAAATATGATTAATGGTAGTACAGTGATTATTATTGATGGGGTGTTTTTTGTTAAAATACTATTTCAGATGATCGAGAAATATCATGTCACATCCCTTGCAATGGCACCAGCAGCAATGAGCATTATTTTTAAACTTACTAGAGATAAAATAGGAAATTATGCAGAGCAATTGGATTATATTCAATTTGGATCCGCACCGATACCAGAAGTAGATAAGGAGCATTTGTTGAATATACTACCAAATGTGAGATTGTATAATATTTATGGCTCAACAGAACTAGGTTGTGCATGTGTGTTGAATTTCAACTCGGATGACAACAAGCCGCATTGTATTGGCTATCCAACTAAGAACTCGAAGTTTCGAATCATAGATATGAATGGCGGAGAAATACATAATGCTACAGCAGAAGAACCTGGGTATTTATCCTATACTGGAAGCATGAAAATGAAAGAGTATTTCCAAGAAGACGAACTGACGGAGCAAACATTAGTCAAGGGATATTTGCAATCAAATGACTTGGGGTATCAAGATGAAAAAGGGCGAATCTACATGTTAGGGCGAGCTGATGATGTGATTATTAGTGGTGGTAATAAGGTGTCGCCATTAGAAGTGGAAGAAGCAGCAAAGCAATATGAAGGTGTTTCAGATTGCATTTGTAAGAGTCGGTTTGATGCGATAGTAGGTGCGGTTCCGATACTGTATATTGTTTCAAGAGAAGAGATAAACTTAAGTGGATTAGAAGAACATTTAATGAACTTATTAGAAGATTTCAAACGTCCACGTGCTATCATGCGGATTGAAAGTGTGCCAAGAACTTATAATGGAAAAATAGACAGAAAAGCAGAAATACAATAAGGAGGAGAACGAAAATGAGAGAGGAAATTATTCAAATATTAACTAGTATCAAAGCAGGAGTAGACTATGAGCAGGAGACAAGATTAATAGATGCTAGAATATTGGATTCGCTAGCGATTATTGCATTAGTAAGTGAACTAAGTTTTGCTTTTGATATTGAAATTGATGTCATGGATTTAGTGCCAGAGAATCTAAACTCAGTGGATGCAATGGTTTGTTTAGTTGAAGAATTGCAAGAATAATTATACGAGTAAACATAAGAAAAATTACAAAAATTGACTTAAAAGAATGTGGCAGGTGGAAGATTTAATGATTACAAAAAAATATGAGAAAAATAAATTACTTATAATGATAGGGCCGCTTTTATTTCTGAGTTGCATTCTATTATTGCCGAATAGCATATTTACAACATTTGAGATGCGAGCAGCGATAGGCACGGTGGCGTGGATGGCATTCTGGTGGGTTAGCTCATGTGTGGACTATGCTGTTACAGCATTTTTGCCAATTGCACTCAATGCCATTGTGGTTATGAGTCCAATGTCCAATGTGATTGCAAATTATTCTTCGGAAACTATATTATTGTTGCTAGGAGCATCGATACTTACAGTTTCATGGGAAGAGGTAGAATTAGATAAGAGGATTGCATATACCTTTTTAGCAGCGATTGGTTCTTCGCTAACATCACAAGTTATATTTTGGTTTTTACTATCCGTTGGAATGTCATCGGTATTACCTAATTCAATCGTATGCGCAACGGTAACTCCAATAGCGGTTTCTATGCTAAAATACGTGGGAATTAATGATTTTAAAAATCATGAAGTGGGAGCGCTGATTCTCATGGTTATTGCATGGGGAGCTGGTCTTGGGGGATTAGCTAGTCCTTTAGGAGGAGCTATGAATCTAGTCGTCGTAGAATATATAGAGCAATATACGGGACAAGAATTCATGTATATGGATTGGGTGGTGAAATTCTTCCCGATTATGGTAGTATTAATTATTTCAAATTTATTGTTTGTGTTACATATCAAGCCTAAGAATATGGACTTAGAAGGTAGTAAGGCATATTTTATCGAAATGAATAACGAACTGGGGAAAATGAGTAAGAATGAATTGACCTGTCTTTTGCTTTTTGTAGTGGCAACAGTGTTATCTTTTTCAAGATCTTTGTATTCTGATGTATTACCTGGATTAGAACCAGCATATGTATTTATAATTTGTGCCCTTCTTTCTTTTTTGATAAAAAAACCTTCTGGAAAAAATTTGATGGTGTGGAAACAGGTTCAAAAGAAAATAGTTTGGGAATTAATCTATGTGTTTGCAGGTGGACTTGCAGTGGGTACACTTATTACAAATAGTGGAGCAGCAGATGCAATAGGAAATTTATTATCTTCGACTCAAATACAGAATGAATTTATCTTGATTCTCATAGTGATTCTACTTACAATTGTCCTGTCAGATTTGACGAGTAATACAGCAACAGCGGCAGTAGCGCTTCCGATTGTAATTAATTTAGCTATAGCAATGAAACTAGATCCAATTCCATATATGTTGGCAGCTAGTGTGGGCGTAAATCTATCGTATTGCATGCCTACATCTATACGTGCGGTTCCAGTAGGGTATGGACTTAGTCCTAATTATATGTTTAAACATGGGATTAAATTAACACTGATAGTTATTGCATTAATGTCAGTTATGGTGTGGTTGCTGATGCAATATTGGCCGGTGTTCTGTTCTATCTAAATACAAATGGGATATTACAACTGATTGTATAATCGATTGTAATATCCCATTTACTATGAGAAGCATCGCCAATATATTGGTAATTCTTCTTGTTATTAAATTTAAAATTTGATTTATTTGAAAGAGAAGTTTGTATCTCTAACAACTACATCGTGACTGCCGCCTTCTACAATACTTGTAGAACTAACAACAGTGAGTTTTGCCTTTTCTTGAAGTTCTGGTATAGATAAGGATCCACAGTTGCACATAGTACTTCTTACCTTAGCGAGCGTAATTCCTACACCGTCTTTTAGAGCACCAGCATATGGAACATAACTATCTACGCCTTCTTCAAAGCTAAGCTTGCCTTTTCCACCAAGGTCATAACGTTGCCAGTTTCTAGCACGATTTGAACCTTCACCCCAATATTCTTTAACATAATTTCCGTTGAGTTTTAATTTATTAGTTGGACTTTCATCAAATCGAGAGAAGTAGCGACCTAACATTACAAAATCAGATCCCATTGCAAGTGCAAGTGTTACATGATAATCATGAACGATTCCACCATCTGAACATAAAGGAATATAAATACCAGTTTCTTTGAAATACTCATCACGTGCAGCAGCAACTTCGATTACAGAAGTGGCTTGACCTCTACCAATGCCTTTAGTTTCTCGAGTGATACAAATAGAACCGCCACCAATACCAATTTTAATAAAGTCTGCGCCTGCATTTGCAAGGAATAAGAATCCTTCTTTATCAACTACGTTACCAGCACCAATCTTAACAGTATCACCATAATTTTCACGAACCCAAGCAATGGTACGTGACTGCCATTCGCTAAATCCTTCAGAAGAGTCAATACACAATACATCGGCGCCTGCTTCTATAAGAGCTGGAACACGTTCTGCATAATCGCGTGTGTTAATACCAGCACCTACAATATAAGATTTATTTGTATCTAATAATTCTAGTACATTTTCTTTGTGACTTTCATAATCTTTACGGAATACCATGTATGTTAAACGTTCATCTTTATCGATAAGAGGTAAGCTGTTTAGTTTGTGGTCCCATATAATATTATTTGCTTCTTTTAAACTAGTAGAATCAGGTGCTGTAATCAATTTATGGAATGGAGTCATAAATTCTGAAACCTTTGTACTTGGATCCATACGACTCACACGATAATCTCGACTAGACACAATTCCAAGAAGTTTGCCATTTGCAGTTCCATCACTAGTAACAGCTACAGTAGAGTGACCAGTTTCTTCTTTGAGTTCAAGAATATCTGCAAGTGTTGCATCTTCAGTAATATTACTGTCTGAATTGATAAACCCTTTTTTGTAATTCTTCACACGAGCTATCATAGCAGCCTCGCTTTCGATACTTTGAGAACCGTAGATAAAGCTTACACCGCCTTCTTTTGCTAAGGCAATTGCCATTTTATCATCGGATACACTTTGCATGATAGCACTTACCATAGGAATGTTCATGGTGATAGGGCATTCTTCCCCTTTTTTATATTTAACTAATGGTGTCTGTAAATTTACAGCAGTAGGCATGCACTCAGCTGAAGAGTAGCCTGGAACTAAAAGATATTCACCAAAAGTACGAGAATGTTCTTCGAAATAATAAGCCATTATTTATCTCCTTTACGTATTAAAATATATTATTCAAGTGTTTCGCTTGATATCTTTGTAATTATACAATGAAATATTATAAAAATCAATGATACAGATAAGAAGAGGCCACATTTTTAATTTCTATTATTAGAAGCGTATTTTACGTATAGAAAAATATAACTGATAATGATATACTAAAAATAGTTTTGATTTGTGAAAAGAAAAAGAGAAAGAGGGAATAGTCATGGCATTAATATTAATTTTAGGAATTATATTCCTATTGCTTCTAGTTGGAATTACATTGTATGTGAAGCAAAAAGTAGAAAAATTCTCAAGGCAAGTATTTGGAACGAACTCTATTACAGAAGGATTTCAAAAAGTTCAAGAAGAGTACGTGGCTACCCCAAAATCAGTGTCGGGTATGACGAGTCTTTATTTACCTAATATTATGAAGGATTTTCCGGATTTTCACTATGATGAAATGAGAGAAAGAGCTGAGCACGTATTAGTTGCATATTTGCTTTCGATTCATGAAGGAAAACTGAAATTACCAGATTATGTAAATAGTGACTTGTCACATCAATTAGAGCAACACTTACAGATGCTCTCAAATAAGAATCAAAAAGAACATTTTACAAGTGTGAAGTTACATGATTGTCAACTTTCTTCTTATTCAAAAGTAAAAGGAAAGTGTAAAGTGACTTTTCAGGCTTCTGTACAGTATTACCATTATATAGAAGATAATATGCGTAAAGTGTTATCAGGAAGTAAAACTACATACGAACAAACTAGGTATGAAATTGACTTGATTTACATACAAAATAGAGAATTAGTAGATAGTGCACCAGAAGATGCACTAGGAATTAATTGTCCTAATTGTGGTGCGCCGATTACGAGCTTGGGACATAAGTACTGTGAATACTGCGGAAGTAGTATTGTAGCACTTAATATCAATACTTGGTCATTCAGTGATGTGATTGAGAAACCATAGTCTGACAGTGGAAAGAGTGGAATGTTTTGCAACAATAACTCGCAAACAGGATGAAAGGACTAGGTTATGAAAGAGCGAACAAAATTAGAGGAGCATTATAATAAGTTTAGTGAAGAAAAACGATTGACAAGGCGGCATGGTCAGGTAGAATTTCGTACAACGATGAGATATTTGCATCGTTATTTAGAAAAGTTAGAGTTAAGTAAGAGAAAAGAAGACATCAAAATACTTGATATCGGGGCAGGAACAGGACGGTATTCGATAGCACTTTCAAAAGAAGGGTATGATGTCAATGCAGTGGAACTAGTGAAATACAATGTAGGAATTCTAAAATCTAAGAATTCAAACGTAAAGGCGTATCAAGGAAGTGCATTAAATCTGAAACGTTTTGAAAAAGAATCCTTTGATATAACGCTACTCTTTGGTCCGATGTACCACCTGTTTTCGGAAGAAGAGAAGAAAAAAGCACTGTCAGAAGCTGTGAGAGTAACGAAAAAGGGTGGATATATATTTGTGGCGTATTTGATGAATGAATATAGTATATTGATACATGGATTTCGAGATAATCATATACAAGAATCCATCAAAAACGGTAAAGTTTCAACAAGCTTTCATGTACAGAATGATGAATCGGATTTATATGACTATGTACGAATTGCGGATATAGATTCGTGGAATGATCAAGTGGACGTAAAGCGTATACAGATGATTGCGGCTACAGGGGCAGCAAATTATATGCGGCAAACGTTAAATGCAATGGATGATGCAACATTTGAAGTATTTATGGAATATCATTTTGCGACATGTGAAAGAGAAGATTTATTAGGGGCATCGTCACATACAGTAGACATACTAATGAAAATAGAAGAACAATCAGAATAGTAGGAAGAGAAGGGTAGAAAACTAAATGAAAAGATATATCAAACATATAAAACCATATTGGATATTTTTTGTACTTTCACCATTGCTTATGTTGGTAGAAGTGTATTGCGAGGTGAAAATTCCATCACTTGCAGCAGAAATTATCAATGTTGGAGTGGCAAGTGCTGATGTGGATCAAATTATGTATATTACAGTTCAAATGTTCGCTCATATTATATTAGCGATTATAGGAGGTGTGGGTGCAGCATATAGTGCAAATAGAGCAGCCGTTAGTTTTTCGTGCGATTTGAGAGCAGAAGTATTTCGAAAAATTCAAGAATTTTCATTTGCTAATATAGACAAATACAGCACAGGGTCTTTAATTACTCGTCTCACAAACGATATTACACAATTACAAGAAATGGTAGTAATGTGTTTACGTATGATGTTTCGAGCACCGGGAATGTTGTGTGGAGCTATTATTATGTCCTATATTATTAGTCCAAGCTTGAGTATAGTGTTTGTGTTATTAGTGCCACTATTAGCGCTTGTTATTTCAATTACATTAGCATTATCCTATAAAAAATTTGGGGCGCTACAGCAAAAAATTGATGGTTTAAATACAAATGTTCAAGAAGTTTTGACTAATATTCGAGTAATTAAAGCTTTTACTAGAGAAAATCATGAAAATGAAAAATTCAAGAAAGTAAATAGTGAGTTGAAAACAGCGGGACTTACTGCATACAAAGTTACCATTTTACAAATGCCAATCATGACATTGATTATTAATTTTGGTACTATTTCTATCATGTGGTTAGGAAGTAAGGCGTTAAACAATTCGTTGATTGAGGTAGGTGATATTAGTGCGCTGATTACGTATTTGACACAAATTTTGATGTCGGTAAATATGATAGCTATGATATTTCTACAAGGGTCAAGAGCACTTGTTAGTGGAAAACGTGTTCTTGAAATATTAGAAACCGAAATTGATATAGTAAGTGATGAAGATGCAACTGTTGGGAAAAAAGTAGAGTCAGGTGAAATTGAATTTAGAAATGTAGATTTTAGATACTACAAAAATAATGAAGAAAAAGTATTGAGTAATATTTCGTTTGTTATTGAATCAGGGAAAACTGTAGGAATTATAGGTTCCACAGGTTGTGGGAAAACATCTCTTGTTAACTTAATACCAAGATTATACGATGCGACAAAGGGAGAAGTACTTGTAGATGGAGTAAATGTTAAAGAATACAATTTACAAAATCTTCGTGAAGGAGTATCTGTAGTATTGCAGAATAATATGTTATTTTCAGGTACTATCGAGGAGAATTTAAAATGGGGAGACAAAAATGCTACGGCGAATGAAATAGAACAAGTAGCAGAATGGTCGGCTGCAAAAGAATTCATTGAATCTAAAAAAATAGGATATCAAGCAGAAGTAGAACAAGGGGGATTGAATCTATCTGGAGGTCAAAAACAAAGACTTTGCATTGCAAGGGCTTTATTAAAGAAACCGAAAATATTAATTTTAGATGATTCTACTAGTGCGGTAGATATGACAACAGAAGCATCTATTTCTTATCATTTGAACACAGAACTAAAAGATACTACGAAGCTTATCATTGCACAAAGAATTAGTTCGGTTATTGAGGCTGATAGAATTATTGTGATGAATGATGGTACAATTGAATCAATAGGAACCCATGATGAATTATTAGCAACATGCATTACATACCAAGAAATTTATCATTCACAAGTACAAAAGGAGGATTTGGCATAATGGGGAATAAAAAAGATTTTGCAAAAGATGTGTTACCTATGCGTGGTCGTCCAGGGCAGCCTATGGAAAAAGTGGAATTAAATAATTCGAAAAAAACAATATTGAGATTATGGGGATATTTAAGTGCACAAAAATTCATTTTGTGTTGTGCTTTTCTTTTTGTAGTCATAAATAGTCTGTTTACTATTTTTGCATCTTACATGGTAAGGCCAATTATCAATGGAATTATAGATGGCAGTGGTACAGAAACTCTAGTGAAAAATTTAATCGTTATGGCCAGCATTTATATCATAGCAATATTTAGTTATTACATGCAGTCACGTATTATGCTTGAAATAGCACAAAAATCATTAGAAAAATTACGGGAAGATTTATTTGAAAAACTTGAAAAATTACCACTTCGTTATTTTGACTCGCATAATAATGGAGATTTAATGAGCCGATTCACCAATGATATCGATGCCATTAGCCAAATGCTATCGAATACATGTGTGCAATTAATTTCGGGAGTTGTTACGCTAACTGCAACAATTTCGATTATGTTTTACACAAACTGGATGCTTACTTTGGTAACGATGATAGTGGCACCATTATTTACGTTTGTAACGAAAACAATATCGAGAAAGAGTATGAAATATTATAAAAGCCAACAACAAGCAATTGGAAAATTAAATGGATATATTGAGGAACACATAAGCGGACAAAAAGTAATTAAAGTATTTAATCATGAAGAAGACGTAATTGATGCGTTTCAAGACTTAAATGAAAATTATAGAAATAAAGCGTTTAAAGCAGGATTCTTATCTGGGTCTATGGGTCCGATTATGGGTGGACTTAGCCAAGTAACCTACATTATAACAGCTAGTGTCGGCGGTGTATTATGTGTGTTTCAAGGCTTTGATGTTGGGGGATATACTATCTTCGTAAATTATGCTAGAAGTATTGGTCGTCCAATCAATGATATATTTATGCAGATAAACACGGTGTTTTTAGCTTTGGCAGGAGCTGAGCGAGTTTTTGAAGTAATGGATGAAGAACCTGAAGTAGAAGATGCTAGTAATCTAGTAGAGATGAATGCAATTAAGGGTGTTGTAGAATTTGACCGAGTAACATTTGGGTATCATAATGATAAAATGGTTCTAAAAAATATTTCTTTGACGGCAGATGTATCTAAAAAAATAGCTTTTGTAGGTTCTACAGGTGCTGGGAAAACAACGATTACCAATTTATTGAATCGATTTTATGATATCAAAGATGGAGAAATACTTATCGATGGTGTGAATATTCAGAAAATACAAAAGAAATTTTTGCGCCAAAACATCGCTATGGTACTTCAAGATACACACTTGTTTACAGGGAGTGTAATGGATAATATACGCTATGGTAGATTAGATGCAACAGATGATGAAGTGAGACAAGCGGCAATCACAGCTAATGCAGATTCCTTTATACGTAGATTGGAACATGGTTATGATACTATTTTAGATGGTGACGGAAGTAATTTAAGTCAAGGGCAAAGACAACTGTTAAATATAGCTAGAGCAGCAGTTTCACATGCACCGATTCTGGTTTTAGATGAAGCTACTAGTTCTGTAGATACTCGTACTGAACGTCACATTGAACAGGCGTTAGATCGATTGATGGAAACAAGAACCACTTTTGTGATTGCACACAGACTTTCTACGGTACGAAATTCTGATGTTATTATCGTATTAGAGCGTGGTGGAATTATTGAGCAAGGAAGTCATAATGAGTTATTAGAGATGAAAGGAAAGTACTATAGTCTCTATACAGGTGCTTCTATGTTAGTATAAAGTGGAATGATTTAGATAAAAAAAGGTACAAAAAAATGCAGGAGATGGGACTTGAACCCACACAAGCGCAATGCTTACAAGATCCTTAGTCTTGCTCGTCTGCCAGTTCCGACACTCCTGCATACAAATCAATGCTTGTTCATATTACTATTTCTAGTTCTAAATGTCAATAAAATTCTTCTTTTTGTGGAAAGATACTAGTGAATATTTTATAATTTAGATACGAAGCAAAATGATAATAAAGTGAATGATGAGAAAGCGGTGACAAGATGTTAAATAGTGTGAATCTAAATCTTTTGATAAAAAAAGAGGAATACAAGCAACGAATAGATACGCTCGAATTACGTATGGGTGAATTACAACGTCAATGTCGTGAGTTGAAAATTCCAATTGTGATTGTTGTAGAAGGATTGGAGATTTCTGGAAAGGGCATCCAAATTGGAAAATTGATGAAAGCTTTAGACCCTAGAGGCTTTCGAGTGCATTCCATGCAAGAAGAGTCGAAAGAAGAGCAAGCGTATCCTTTTTTGTGGAGATATTGGAATAAACTTCCAGAAGCTGGAAAGATTACTATTTTCGATGGAAGTTGGTATAGAAAAGTAACGGTAGAGCTATTTGATAAGTTGATTGCAAGGCAAGATATGTCAACTGTCTATGAGGAGATACATTGCTTTGAACAACAATTAATTGACGCAGACACATGTTTAGTGAAATTATTTCTATACGTTACGCAAGAAGAGCAAAAAAAACGGATGGAAGAATTATTAGCACATAAATCAACTGCATGGCGAGTGTCGAAAAATGACTTAAAAAAGAATAAACAATATGAAGCGTATCAAGTATTAGTAAATGAAGTTTTGAATGCTACCAATACAGATTGTGCACCGTGGAATGTAATTTCAACAGTAGATAGACGAAGTGGCACGGTTCAATTGTATCAAGTAGTAATACGTGCGCTAGAGGAAAAGGTAAAAGAAAAAAACAGATTACAGATATTGGAGGAGAGTAGAAGCTGTGGTGAGTTGAGGATAGAGTCAAATCCCGCTTCATTTAAAATGAAAACTAGCGGTGTTGGAAAGTTTCCACTATCTTCGGTGGATTTATCCAATTCTCTAACAGATGACGAGTATGAAAACCGATTAAAAAAACTACAGAAAAAAATAGGGCGCTTACATGGAGAACTCTATCGTCAGAAAATCCCTATGATTATAGGATTTGAAGGTTGGGATGCAGCTGGAAAAGGTGGAGCTATTCGCCGTTTGACAGAAAAATTGGATCCAAGAGGATATGCAGTTCATACAGTGGCATCACCAACACCAGAGGAAAAGTCACATCACTATTTGTGGAGGTTTTGGAAAAACGTACCAAAGAATGGCCATATCGCTTTATTTGATCGAACTTGGTATGGACGAGTTATGGTAGAACGCATTGAGGGATTTTGCAAAAACGAAGAATGGCAACGTGCATATAAAGAAATGAATGATATGGAAACGAGTTTTGTCAATCAAGGAGCGATTGTATTAAAATTTTGGATTCATATAGATAAAGATGAACAGAAACGAAGATTTGAAGCTAGACAGAATACGCCAGAAAAACAGTGGAAAATCACTGAGGAGGATTGGCGAAATCGTGAAAAATGGGATCAATATGAAGTGGTTGTAAATGAAATGATTGATCGAACTTCTACTGAAGAAGCACCGTGGATTGTTATAGAAGGAAATGATAAAAAGTATGCCAGAATTAAAGTACTAGAAACAGTCATTGAAGCTATGGAAAAACGATTGAAATAAATAATTGACTTTGAAAGAAATAGAAGGGTATAGGAATCAGATAGTGAAAAGATTAAACGAAGATTTGAAAAATAATGAATTTAAATCTATATATCTTCTATGTGGCGAAGAACGATATTTGAAAAAAATGTACAAAGACAGGCTGACGAAAGGAATGGTAGGGGAAGACGATTCCATGAATTATAGTTATTTTGAAGGGAAAGGGATTCCGACAAAAGAAATCATAGATTTGGCTGAAACATTACCATTCTTTTTTGAACGACGGTTAATAGTGATAGAAAATAGTGGTTTTTTTAAGAACGCGAATATAGAATTAGCAGAATATATTAAAGAACTTTGTCCATCTACAAATTTATTATTTGTAGAAGAGGAGATTGACAAACGAGGAAAACTTTATAAATCAGTAAAAGATAAAGGATGCATAGTAGAATTCGGTACACAAGACAGTCAGACGTTATATAGGTGGATAGGGTCGTTATTTAAAAAAGAAGCACGTATGGCAGATGATAGAACGATTCGTTACTTAGTAGAAAAAGTAGGTGAGGATATGCAGCGTATTCAAGGAGAGGTTGAAAAACTTGTTTGTTATACGTATGGACGTACATCGATTACTATAGAAGATATTGAAGCGATTTGTGTGTCTCAGATATCTAACCAAATTTTTGAAATGGTGAATGCTGTTGCAGACAAAAAACAAAAACAGGCGTTAGAATATTACTATGAATTATTATCGTTAAGGGAACCACCAATGAGAATATTGTTTTTATTGACAAGACAATTTCGATTACTATATCAAGTGAAATCTTTTGAAGGAAAAGGGTATAGCAACAAAGAAATTGCAAGTAGATTAGGCGTTCAACCATTTATTGTTACGAAATGCATGGCACAAGCTAAACATTTTCCGTTAGAGGGATTGCGTGCAATAGTAGAAGATGCAGCAGATACGGAAGAAGCAGTAAAAACAGGACGGTTAACCGATAAGTTGGGGGTGGAACTTTTTATTGTAAAATATAGCTTGACATGATAAAATAGTGAACATACTGCAAACAAGTGGAGGAAATATGAATGTCAGTTATAGACCAAAGTAAAATCCGTAATTTTTGTATTATTGCTCATATTGATCATGGCAAATCTACATTAGCGGATAGAATTATAGAAAAAACGGGATTGTTGACCAGTCGTGAAATGCAATCTCAAGTTCTTGATAATATGGATCTTGAACGAGAACGTGGAATCACTATTAAGGCACAGACGGTGCGAATTGTGTATCAAGCACAGGATGGTGAGGAGTATGTGTTTAATTTAATTGATACACCAGGGCATGTAGACTTTAACTATGAAGTCTCTAGAAGCTTAGCGGCATGCGATGGTGCTATATTGATTGTAGATGCAGCGCAAGGAGTAGAGGCGCAGACATTAGCGAATGTTTATTTGGCATTAGATCATGACCTTGATGTCATGCCAGTAATCAACAAAATAGATTTACCTAGTGCCGAACCACAGAGAGCAATTGATGAAATTGAAGATATCATTGGAATTGAAGCCCAAGATGCACCTCGTATTTCAGCTAAGACAGGACTTAATATTGAAGAAGTGCTAGAACAAATCGTGGCTAAAATACCTGCACCTGTAGGGGATGATCAGGCACCGCTACAAGCGCTTATTTTTGATTCGCTATATGATGCCTATAAAGGTGTTATTGTTTTTTGTAGAATTAAAGAAGGTAAAGTGCGAAAAGGAACAGCGATCAAATTTATGGCTACAGAAGCGACAGCTGAAGTAGTGGAAGTTGGATATTTTGGAGCAGGACAATTTGTGCCATGTGAAGAACTAAGTGCAGGAATGGTTGGCTACATAACAGCAAGTTTAAAAAACGTAAAAGATACACGTGTAGGAGATACTGTAACTACAGTGGAAAACCCATGTGAAAAACCATTAGCGGGATACAAGAAAGTAAATCCGATGGTATATTGTGGTTTGTACCCTGCAGATGGAGCGAAATATCAAGATTTACGTGATGCATTAGAAAAATTACAGTTAAATGATGCGGCTCTCCAATTTGAACCAGAAACATCGATTGCATTGGGATTTGGATTCCGTTGTGGTTTCTTAGGGTTATTACACTTGGAAATTATTCAGGAACGATTAGAGAGAGAATATAATTTAGATCTAGTCACTACGGCACCAGGTGTTATTTACAAGGTCTATAAGACAAATGGTGAAATGATTGAATTGACGAATCCATCGAATCTTCCAGAACCAACATTGATTCAATATATGGAAGAACCTATGGTGAAAGCTGAAATAATGGTTACTTCAGAATTTATAGGGGCTATCATGGATTTATGTCAAGAACGCCGAGGCGAATACCAAGGGATGGAATTCATTGAAGAAACACGTGCAGTTATCCATTATCATTTACCTTTAAATGAGATTATATACGATTTTTTTGATGCATTAAAATCTAGGTCTAGAGGATATGCCTCTTTTGATTATGAGATGCTAGGATATCAGCAATCAAAACTTGATAAACTTGATATTTTAATTAATAAAGAAGAAGTAGATGCGCTGTCATTTATAGTTCATGCCTCTACAGCATATGAACGTGGAAGAAAAATGTGTGAAAAACTAAAAGATGAAATACCAAGACAATTATTTGAGATTCCTATTCAAGCTGCAATTGGGAGCAAGGTTATTGCTAGAGAAACTGTCAAAGCGATGCGTAAAGATGTACTAGCAAAATGTTATGGTGGGGATATTTCTCGAAAGAGAAAGCTCCTTGAAAAACAAAAAGAAGGTAAGAAACGTATGCGTCAAGTAGGAAATGTAGAAATTCCACAAAAAGCATTTATGAGTGTTTTGAAATTAGATGACAAATAAAAGAGTTGTGATACGCGAGGGCAAGATGTTCTCGCGTATTTTGTATACTATGTGGGGAGGCAAACAGATGAAAGAATTAGAATTATATATTCATATACCTTTTTGTAAGCAGAAGTGTGCGTATTGTGATTTTTTATCATTTGCATTACCTGAAACTGAGCAGAATCGCTATGTAGAAGCATTGTTATTTGAAATAGAATGTTATAGAGAGTTAGCAAACAATTATAAGGTTACAACGATATTTATAGGAGGCGGCACACCATCTATTTTATCAATTGAAAACATGTCACAAATAATACAATTAATCAAAGATATTTTTTATATCACGCAGGATGTAGAGTTTACTATAGAAATCAATCCAGGTACGGTAGATGAAGAAAAAATCAGAGCTTACCAAAGTTTAGGTATTAATCGCTTTAGTATAGGATTGCAAGCTACGAATAATATGGAATTGAAGACCTTAGGTCGAATTCATACCTATGAAAAATTCCTAGAGACCTATGAATTATCAAGAAAATGTGGTATAAATAATATTAACATTGACTTGATAAGTTCCATACCAAATCAAACAGTAGAGTCATGGAATTTGACGCTGGAAAAAGTTGTAAAACTTGAGCCAGATCATATATCAGCATATAGCTTGATTATAGAAGAAGGTACAAAATTTCATGAAGATTATAAAGAATTAGAAGCGTTGCTTCCAGATGAAGAAGAAGAACGCTGCATGTATTATTCGACAAAACATAGATTAGAAGAAGCGGGATATGAGAGGTATGAAATTTCAAATTACGCAAAAAAAGGAAAAGAATGTAAGCATAATATAGGGTATTGGGAACGCAAAAATTATCTGGGTATTGGATTGGGAGCATCAAGCTTATTAGAAGATATAAGAAGTACAAATGAAAGAGATTTCAATCGTTATATAGTACTAAGTAAAATGGGAAAAAGCACGGTTATAGAACAGGAATTGTTAGAAAAAAATAATATGATAGAAGAGTTCATGTTCCTTGGTTTGAGAAAAATCAACGGAGTTAGTGCACAAGTATTTGAAGAAGAGTTTGGAAAATCTATCTTTGAAGTGTATGAAAAACCACTAAAAGAGCTTGTCGAGAAACAATTGATTCAGGTACAAGGGAATCAAATAAAGTTGACAGAAGCTGGAATAGATGTCAGTAATTACGTAATGGCAGAATTTCTGATTTGATATAGTAAAAAAAGATACAAAGGCGGTGGAGTGTGAAGAAAAGAATTTATGCAGCTATTTTTTTGATTATAATGATTATATGTTGTGGAATTACTGGATTTGCATCTAGTACGGATGATAGAGTAGTAATCAAAGTTGGATATTATCCTAATTACGGAACCTTGAACGTTCCAACTATCAGAGGGAGTGAAGGCTATGGTTATGAGTATCTAAATGAAGTGATTAAATATACAGATAATAATTATACATTGGAATTTATAGAATGTACAACTTGGGAAGAAGGATTTGAACTTATAAAAAGCGGGGAAATAGATTTGTTTGGTCCGATTAATTACACGGAAGAACGTGCCGCAGAGTATTTGTATTCCGCAGATGATTATGGAAGTGAATTTATTTACTTGGCAACTCTAAACGACAGTAGTACAAGGTATAATGATATTGAATCTTTTGCAACAGGAACGGTAGGGATTCAAAGTAGCACTCCATATCAAGAAATTTTAGAAGAATACCTATCGTACAATAATATTTCAACAGAAATTATTCTTTCGGATATGAATTCGTTTGTCTCAGAGATGCAAGAGGGCATTTTTGACTATTGTTTAGTTAGCTCGCTTCAAAATATAGATGGTGTCAAAGTCGTAGAAAGTTTAGGTACTGTTCCATTTTATTATATAACGAATCATGACAATGTTGAATTAATGTCTGATTTAGATGCAGGGAAAGAAAAGCTGGATTCGACAGATTATATTTTTGAAGAACAAATATACATAGAATATTTTACTGAAGGATTAAATAGTACTATAGATATTACAAAAGATGACTACGATTTATTACATGATCAAACAGAATATATTGTAGCATATATAGACAACTATCAACCTGTGAGTTATACAGATGAATGGGGAGAAGCACAAGGGATTTTTATAGATACTATGAATCTTCTAGCAGAGGAAGTTGATTTGAACTTAACGTTTGTTGCAGCAACTGCGGAAGAAATGGAATCTATTGACTATGATATAGCGATGACAACAGATTCAGATGCAGACAGAATATTTAGTGAGCCATATATGGAATTTCCTTTTGTTCTGGTTGAGTACACACATAGTAGAGAAAACTTAGACGTAGTTGGAGTGCTAGACTATTATGACTTAGATAAATCTGGGGTTACAAGTTACTTAGATGGAACACCAAGCATAGCCTATGAGGACTTTGAATCATTAGGAAAAGCATTTGACAATGGTAAGATATCATCTATGATTGTCTCAAATGTTGGATTTAATATCATGTGTGTTGATCTTGATTTGGAAGAGTATGTTATGACGCCTCTAGGAATAGGACTTTCTCTCGATATGGTATTTGCAGAAGATTTTTCTGTAGATAAGGTAGAGATAATCAACCAATTACTGTCCCATATAGATGAAAATGAAAGAAGTTATTTAATGGTCAAGCATATGAGTGTAGATTGGGTTGTTGAAAGTCTAAATTTATATGATTATATTAAAGAAAACCCTATGATTATAGGATATGTTGTGATAGGTATTGCTATTATCATTATTTTCATTGAAAGAAGAAAGAAGAAAGTACTTACGAAAATTCTTGATTATGATGAAGTGACAGGGCTATATACACAACATAAATTCATAAAGAATACAAGAATGATTTTGGATAATCAAAATGATAAAACATTTAATGTTGTATCTATAGACATAGATAATTTCAAATATATTAATGAAATCTATGGATATGAAAAAGGGACAGAAGTACTAAAACAATTGGGTGGGTACATCAAAGAACGTACAAAAAGTAAATGTCTGGTTGCGAGAATTTATTCTGATAACTTTTTAATGTTAATAGAAGGAACAGTAAATAAAAAATCAATGAGTGAACAATTATTTTCAGAAGAGGTGAATGTTCTCTTTAGAAAACTATTGGGTGAGAGTTATCATGTATATTTTAGTATAGGCGTATATGAAGTGAAAAATCGTGACCTTGGACTAAACTATATGGTGGATTGCGCTAACTTGGCTCGTGCAGAGGGAAAATCAAAAAGTGAGACTACCATTAATTATTTTACAGATACGATGCGTAGAGAGCGAGAATCAAATAATGAAATTGTTTCTCGAATGGAAAGAGCAATTTCAAACCAAGAGTTCGTGCTATTTTTCCAACCAAAATTGAACTTAAGAACAAATCGAATAGTAGGAATAGAAGCTCTTACACGTTGGATGTGTGATGGCACAATTATACCGCCGAATGAATTCATCCCAATTTTTGAAAAGAATGGATTTGTTGAGAAATTAGATTACTTTGTACTTGCTAAAACGTGCGAATTTATCAAACAAAACCAGGCGCTTTGCTTACCGAAAATATCGATTAATTTATCAGCAGTTACTATTGTTCAGGAAGAGCTTGTAGAGAATGTATTAAATATAGTAACGAAATATGATGTGGATCCTTGCCGTTTAGAACTTGAGGTGACAGAGAGTGCATTCGTTGATGATTTTAAGTGTTCTAATAACAATTTAGATAAACTTAGAGAAAAAGGTTTTTTGATTTCTATGGATGATTTTGGAACAGGAATCTCATCACTTGATCGATTACATGGTTTAAATATAGATGTTCTTAAAATTGACAGAAGTTTTATTGTGAATTCGATAGATGATGGAAAAGGAGCTATTATCATCGAATCTGTTATTAAAATGGCTCAGGCAATGAATT
>JAWXVA010000134.1:0-6191 GCA_044425815.1 Eubacteriales bacterium | reverse complement strand
ATTTCTTACGGATACTTTTCTCCACTTGTTCGCAAAAAGTCAATTCTTTCTCCTTTTTGGAATGTTCGCCTATGGTATTTACTGTATTTTCTGTCATATTTCTTCCTATCTATGTTTTATTCTTCTGCTATATTCAACGCTTCTTAGTGACTTTGGAACGAAATATGCACTTCTCTTATTCCCATCTATATCTAAATCTTCTCCAAAACATAATGTGAAATTCAACTCTGTAAATCCAAATTTATATACTGCCGTATCCGTTCCTACCTCTTCCAACACTATACCATCACTGTAAAACGCCCTTGTTAAATCTTCCATATGTACAACTTTTCTTAAACATAAATCATACGGGTGCCTAGATGAAAACCATATTTGGTTCTCTCTCAATGTTCCACGTTTTGCTTCTTTATAAAAATCATTAGCGGATAAATGCTTATCCTCTCCCGTCAAATGTGCAAAATCACTTTTTCTAAATGATACTTCTATGTAGCGATTATCAAAAACAAACAGAAATGCATTTCCTAATAAATGTTCGCTATAATCATGTGCGAACCCAACAATTTTATCTACTATTGCTTTTCGTTCTTCTCTTTTTGTCATCTATATACCTCAAAAAGCGGATGGAACATCCACCCGCTTCAGATTTTATTATTTGAGTGTTTTCTGCTGCCTGTCAGCCCCGATATTCTGTCGAATATCTAAACGCTATCGGTATCGTTAAGTCCCCGATATGGACTACATCTTTCTCTAAGATGCCTAGCCCGACTCTCTGTAGAAAGTCTATCTGTAGTTATAGTATATGCAATTTATAGCAAAAAAGCAACTAGCTAAATATTATTTTTTACTTAAAGAGGTACGGTATGTTTCGGTGTAAGCCCCTAGATACACCCGTGACTGAAATTACTCCACGAGCGTACTCCAGAACGCTTCATAAGCCCCTTTATTTTCTATAACTTCCGATTTATCCGTAAACCAAAAGTTCCCTTCTTCGATGCTTACCGCAGATAAACTTTCTATATCATTTCTCACCGACCATGTTCCTTCTAATAAGTATGGTTCTGCACCTGCGCCAGTACCATCTGTTTCTCCTAACAGCCAACGTACAAACAACTTCGCAGTATTCACGTTTTCGCTGCCACCTGCAATAGATACTGTGTTAGTCGTATACACCCCGTCGCACGGTAATACGTCATAGGCAGCCGCTACTTGTAATCCTATCTCCGTTCTTCTAATCTTGCTAGATATCATGAATCCTACTGGTGGATTATCACTTGTGGAAGAGCCGATAATCTCTACGATTTCATTGGAACTTGTAGTAAATTGTAGGTCGTTTGCCACTAGTCGTTCCCAGAAAATCTCTCCTGCACTACTGCCTTCTGGTACGTCTAGTTCTTCTCCATAATAAGATGCATAGGCTGCTTCCATGCCTGCTTCATTGGTAAGTACTGCATCTAATAACCCATAGGCTGGATGGGAACGAAGTGGACTGTTCATATACACGTTCCCACGCCATTTTTCTTCTGTTAATTCCCACCAATTGCTAACTGGACACTCATCGTATACTTCTGCATTATAAAAAAGCTGCTCTGCTTCCCCTACGAAACTAAGTAATTCGGTATTTGCTTCTTCCATGATATATGGTTCTATATCGTAAGGTACATATTTATTGATAATTTTCTTAGGAAGTAATTCTTCTACCAAACTTCCATTATCATCTGAACAAATGATAATATCACATAATATTTCTCCTTGTTCGTACCCTTCCAACAATGCTTCCACTAAATCATATGCTCGCACATCGTATATCTCCACTGTTAGTCCTGGATATTGCGCTTCAAATGTATCCTTCACATCATAAATTCTTGTTGTCGTACTATATACGATGAGAATATTTTCTTCCAATGCTTTTTCATATAATTCTTCTGCTGTTTCCTCGCTCTCTAAATTAGCTGTCTCATACCAGTCATCCATTGCTTGTTCCGTTGTATGTATCCCACATCCATTAAGCATAAATGATAGCAATCCCGTTAAGCATCCTATTGCAATAATTTTTTTTATTCCCATATATATGTTCCTGCCTTTTCTATTCCATCCAAATATTCTTGCCATACTTCTTCATCGCTAACCTCTTTGGTTCCTCGAATAAATTCCACCATATTGGATTTGATATACGATGCCAACCTTTCAAACTCTTCGATTTCTATATCATTATCTGTATACGCTATAAAATCTAATATATACTCTGGCTCATAATTCTGATAGGTACGATATGCTCGTGCTTGTAAATATTCACTCTGATTTACCTGGTATCCAACCCATGCTACACGATCAGCAGTATATACATCTGTTATATATGGTCCTAGTACGGTAGCATCGCTTGGATTTCTCTTTAACATATTCGAGCTAATCATAGTAATTTCCGCTGGATACCCCAATACACTAATGTCCGAACTAGATGAGTATTCCCAATCTACTTGATATTCTCCAAAGTGACTGATTAAATACGCTTCTTCACTACACATAAGATCTAATACTTCAAACGCTTCTTTTTGATGATTCGATGCCTGTAAAACAATTCCGCCTACCTCTGGAAGTTGTGCTTCTAGCGTAACAGTCCCTACATCATTTAAAGGGGGAACGACTAGGAAATAGCTCAATAACTGAGGCGATTCGTCATAAATTACATCTTCGATTTCTTTTGCCAAGAACATTCCAACGACATTAAGAGGGTCATTGCATATTGCGTATAATTCATCTTCATTGAAGGTAAAGTTCTCCTCTACTAATAAACCTTCTTCATAGAGTTCATTACAATATTGAAGTCCTTCTCTCCATTCTTGTGTCGTTGGTGGATAATAGATTTCCCCTTGGTTATCCAATGCGAAATAATAATTAAAAGGATCACATGTTGTAAAAGAATTCATTAAAAAGTTGCAAACAAATGTATTTTCCGTCTCCATACTTCCAATTAAAGGTACTGCATTATCATCCATATCTACAAACGCTTGAAGCACTATTTTCAATTCTTCTGTATTCGTAGGAATGGAAAGCCCCAACTCCTCTAACCACTCTACGTTCATCCAAGCTGTTTGTAGATAACACTGGGTCTCTGATAACGTTAGGGATGGCATATAATAAATATTTCCATCTTCATTTTGTAATACATTTTTCAAATTATAATCAGAAAAGTCTTCTATCACTTCTCCGATATTGCTTCCTTCCTCTATGTACTCATTCAATGCTAATAAATAATCGCATTCTATATAGTACTCCAGTTCTTCAGCCGTTGGTGCGTTGTTATTTGAAAAAAATACAGCATCCACATCACTGACGGTACTGGAAAACAACATGGTAAGATAATCGGTAGTATACGTTTCTGAAATATATTCTATTTCTATTTGATAGCCACTTTCTTCCTCTAACCATTCCACATAATAACTATCTCCAAATTCCGTATAGGTACTATCATATGGTACTGCTATCTTAAGAACGCTTTCTTCTTTTCCTCGGAATCCATTCCCACGTATTATTACGATACACATGCCGAGTAGCACGAATAATACAATTAGAATTACTCCTAATACTTTTAATTTTTTACCCTTTTTCTCCATACGTATCTCTTTCTTTTCTTTTACTTTTGTCATATCTTAAAATAATACAACTTTTCCTTAATATTTTCCAAACTTTTTTACTCTATTATAGTGTTAAATCCATTATAATACAGATATACATTTACGACTACTAAAAAGGAGGCATCTTATGAAAGAAACAATGATACAAAAAAAAGTGCTTATTCTATTTTCTATTCTAAGTATTGCTATCCTTTTATGCTTTTCGTTCTTCTATATCAATGTATTGAACAATCTAATAGATACCAATACCAACTATGTAGAGCAAGTATCAGAAAGTATGATTATTACCATTGAAAATACGTTTGATAATCTAGAGTATGCTGCGATTACTTTTTCTAATAATGCAAGTGTCAAGTCACTTCTAGTAGAAGAAGATGCATTGACATACCACCGCCTAGCCGAAGAATTGAAAGCGGATTTAAATTCACTTTATCAATCCGATGGGCTCGTGAATAATATTATTTTGTATGATACCAATGCTCATTACTATAGATTTCGAGGCACCCTTGGCAATACTTACTGTGATAGAATTGCAATCCTATTATCGCAGACCAATCAGAATCATCTCGCTTTAGAGTTAGCAAATGATAGTTATATAGCCTATGTCTCCGATATATATAACGGTGGAACACAGCTTGGTTCACTTGTTTTTCTAATTCAAACCTCTGATTTAGTTGATTTATTCGAAAATTTTGATAACAGAGATTCTATTCAAGTTCTACTTCTTGCTAACAGTCAGGTAATTGCTTCTAATATTCCAGATGGCGATATCATTGATATAGATACACTAGAAAAAGATTCTGAAGTATATACCAAAAAGCAAATCGGGTACACCGAATTCGAGATTATCGTTACTACTAAGAATGATTTCATATCCCAAACGCGAGAAAGCTTTGTGTTATTTATGATGATTGCAATTCTTGCATTATTAGCTATCATTACTTTATTTTACCAACAACTAAATAAAATTTTCTTTAAACCAATGATTACGGTAATTGATAATGTAAAGAGTGTTACAAGTGATAATAATGACCCTCTAATCGATCTAACTGGAGAATCTGATTTTGATAAACTGATTACAGAAGTAAATTCCATGATTGAACAGTTAGATGATAACGCTAAAACCCTCTTACATATGCAATACCAAACTCAAAATGCTTTGATTGAAAAACAGCAATTAGACATTGATTTCTTAAAAAAACAAATTAACGTTCACTTTATTGTAAATACTATCGCTGCTATCAAACGGTTAAACGAACTTGGCGATAATAAAAAATCAGGCGAAATGTGTACTTCTCTTGCACTGATTCTCCGCTATGCTAATAATGCCCAGGATTATATCAATGCAGTGGAAGAACTACATATTCTAGAATTATATATTGATATCATGAAACTAAAATATGCGAACTCCATTACTTGTGTCTATGAACTCGATAGCGAAACCGATGATTTAATGCTTCCACGTATGTTACTTCAACCAATTATTGAAAATGCACTCGTTCATGGAACAGCATTGGTAGAGCAAGGAGTTCTCATTATCAAGACCCAAGTAATTGACCAGGAGCTAATCATTACAATCCAAGACAATGGTGTAGGAATGTCTCCAGACACACTCGAGGCACTCCGATATCAACTAAAGCTTTCGCGTTACCAACCATTTTCTGAGAAAGGTATCGAGCATATTGCTCTTATTAATATCCAACGGCGACTATCCTTTATCTTTGGAGATGCATACGAACTAGTAATCGACTCCGTTGTGGGAGAGGGAACCACCGTTCGCATGAATCTACCATTACTTCATGTAGATGACTTTGATGAATAGAATCCTACTATTTCTAGTAGGATTCTCCCATCTACATCTCCTTCTTCTCCTTCTTAATAATTCTCCATAAGCCAAGCAAAGAATTCTTCTTCCGTTTGAAAGTCACCAGCAACAATCGATAATTCTGTTATAAAATCTTCTCCATATAATTCCATTAACTCATTGAATTTCTCTTCTATTATCGCATATTCATATGCACTGACTTCTTCCTCTGTAAATGTTTCTTGCGACTCCATCTCTTCATAGAATTGATAATCTGCATAAGTAGACTCTGGTAAGGTGATATATGCTGGCATATCTCTTTCACTTACAGTTACTCCATCTATTTTTGTATTATGCGTAACATCACAATACAGCGCAAATTCTATCTCTTCTATGGTATATAAATCTGTTATCTCCCATGCTATATAGAGTTCCCCGTTCTTCTCACAATACACATACTCACTATCAAGATAACTACTGTTCATTCCTGAAGTCTGAATAATTTCATAAGAGTAATCCTTGTCAAAATCTCCAGTCAATTTCCAATACGTAGTGTGTCCACTTTCTAGGCAATAACTATCAGAAAATTGATAATCCTGAGAAGAACCGACAACTCCATCTAGATATGCTTGATTAGCTTCATCTGGCGATAATTCTTCTACACTTTCAACTGCTAACTCATCACCGAATAATACGGTAGTACTTCCATCGACTACTATACTGTCAATCATAGTTCCCGTATCATAATCCATTCT
>JAWXVA010000133.1:0-6206 GCA_044425815.1 Eubacteriales bacterium | reverse complement strand
AAATACCAGAATATCAAACCGATTATTACACCAAGATTTACACCAAGTTGTACCGATGAACTGATGAAAGAGCTTGCGGTGTTACAAGCAGAAACAAAGAGTCCATTACAATCTCATTTATCAGAAAATGAAGGGGAGATACAGTGGGTGCAAGCACTTTCTCCTGAGTCAAAGTTTTATGGAGATGCTTATGATAGGTGTGGAGCTTTTGGTAGCAATGGATCAACAGTTATGGCACATTGTGTACATTCGGATGAACAAGAAAGAAAGTTGATGAAAGAGCGTGGTGTTTATGTGGCTCACTGCCCAGAGTCAAATACGAACTTGTCGTCTGGGATAGCACCAGCACGAGCGTATCTGGAAGAAGGTATTAATATAGGATTAGGAAGTGATGTGGCTGGAGGACATGAGTTATCTATGTTCCGTGTAATAAAAGCAGCAATACAGGTTTCGAAATTACGCTGGAGACTTGTAGATCAGAGTCAAAAGCCATTATCTATGGAAGAAGCCTTTTATATGGCAACAAAAGGAGGTGGCTCATTCTTTGGTAAAGTGGGAAGTTTTGAAGAGGGATATGAGGTAGATGCTTTAGTACTAGATGATAGCCGATTGAACCCTACGATGGAGCTATCAAGCGCGAATCGGTTAGAACGATTGATATACTCCATAGAGAATCAAGATATCAAAGATATCTATGTGGCAGGTAAAAAACTAAATTAGAAATAAGATAGCAATGCATCCAGTGCACGAGTGATTAAGTTCATTCGTGCATTTTCGCCCATATGACCAATACGGATTACTTGACCAGCAAAGCAATCAAAAGATCCTGAAAGCATAATATTGTGATCTTCTCTCATGGCAGTCAGTATTTCATCTGCTACATAACCTTCAGGAACTTTCATAACAGTAACTGTATTAGAAAAACCAGAATTTTGATATAATTCTAAGCCAGCTTCCTGCAATCTTTTTCTTGTGTAGTTGGCAATTTCTTCATGGCGAGTCAAGATGGTTTTATCATGTTCGATATTTTCAAAGGCTGTACGCAGTCCATAAATATCACTAATCGGCATGGTATATGGAAACCATTTCTTTTCATACCAATCCTGAAAGATAAGGAGATTAGCATAGAAAGAACGAATTTTAGTGGTTCGATTCTTCATTGCACCATAGGCATCGCTACTAATTGTTACAAATGTCAATCCAGCAGGAGCGCTAACTACTTTTTGCGAACCTCCACAGAGTAAGTCAATTTGAAAATCATCTACGCGAACTTCTTCGCCAAACATTGCAGAAACAGAATCTACTACTGTTAAAATCCCATGTTTTTTTAATAAAGGACATATTTTAGAAATGTCATTTAACATTCCACTTGGCGTATCACAATGCACAACAGTTGCATATTTAAAATTGTGATCCTTATCCAAGAAATCGCTTAAATGTTCAATGTCTATCGTTTCATGATAATTACTGCTGTAGAGAACAGGAATGCCATCGTACATAGATACGAAATCTGCAAAGCCTTTCCCATAGATACCATTATCGATTACTAGTACACGATCATCTGCTTCTGTAAGTGAGGCACAAGCTGCTTCTAAGCCTAGAATTCCTTCACCTGCTAGAATGAGAGTTTCATTTTTGGTATAGAGTAATGAGTTAATTAGTTCACATGTTTCTTTATAATATTCATAAAAATCAAGATCAATATCAGGGTTCGTACAAGGAAAACTCCTTGCCAATCGAACATTTTCGGCAACAGGTGTTGGCCCTGGTGTCATTAATTGATACATAAAATACCTCCTTCTTTACAATACCGCTTTAGCTGACTGGTAATAGGTAACGTTATAGCAATAGCTACAGATACTTGCAAGACATTACCGATAATCGATCCGATAGGGGTGAGATAATTACCATATAGAATGACTTCAGCACAGTAATATCCGCAGATTTTAATGCATAATGCAATCACCATAGCTATAAAATCTTTCGTATTAGAATTGTCAGAATTTCGTTCGGAGATAAGCCCAACGGTGTAACCCATACAGCCTACAATTATAAAGGTAAATGGAGCCCATAAAGTCCAGCCTGATAATAAATCAAAAAGAGCCATGCCCATAGAACCAGCAAGAAATCCAGCTTTTTTCCCATATAAGATAGCAATGACGAATAAAGGAACATTGCCTAAGTGAATGAGACCGCCATTTCCTACGATAGGTAATCGGATATTGATAAAAGCAGTAGCAAGTAGTACAAGTGAGATAGAAAGCGCATAAAGTGTTAGTTCTTTTACATTAGTTTTAGTCATCGTGATAATTCCTCCTTAGTTAGCTTTGTTTATTATATGGAAAAACTGGTTGTATCACAAAAGCCAGAAATGAAAGAAAAGAACAAGCCAGTTTTGGGAAATATGTACTTTTACTTAAGAAATGGAAGTGGTACAATAGACAAGGGTCATTAAATTAACACAAATATATTATAGAATGGGTTCTAATAATATAGCTAAACAGAGTGGTAGATGAATGAAAAGGACGTGGTATGATGAAAGACAATAAAATATGTATGTTGTTAGTAGATGACGAGAAACGAATGGTAATGGGGTTGCGAGATTATTTCAAATCAAAAGGGTTTATTGTTTATGCTGCATATGATGGACAAGAAGCTTTAGAGATATTCTACAAGAATAGTACAGAAATAGATGTTATCTTACTAGATATTATGATGCCTATTATGGATGGGATTCAAGTCTTGGAGGAGTTGCGTAATGGAGGTGTGGAAACACCCGTTATCATGTTGACAGCAAGAGGAGAAGAGTACGATCAATTAACAGGATTTCAAAAAGGCGCAGATGATTACGTGGTAAAGCCATTTTCGACTTCTATTCTATTAGCGCGTGTGGAAACGTTATTGAAGAGAGCAAATAAAAATTTATCGGAAGAATTGAAGTGCGGTGAGATAGGTTTAGATTTGCAAAAGAAAACTGTGTTAGTTCATTCAAAGGAAGTAGAGATGACTAGAAGAGAATTTGAACTATTACATTATATGATATTAAACAAAGGGATAGCATTATCAAGAGAACAGCTGTTAGAGAAAGTATGGGGATATGAATATGAAGGTGATCCAAGGACGATAGACACTCATATCAAGCAAGTACGTATGAAATTAGATGGTTGTGGACATTACATTAAGACGGTACGTATGGTTGGATATTTATTTGAGGTAGAAGAATGAAGTTATTAGATAAAATAAGCAATAAAACTATAAAAAGTAAGATCATAGCATCTTTTATATTTTTAACACTTATATTAGTTTGTGCACAGGTTATATTCAACTTATTTTTTGCTAAGACTTATTTCATGGGGTGGAACGAAGCGCAGCTAGAGAATTTTTTCTGTGAAATCAAAGATTCGTATAGTGATGAGGAAGCTGTATTATACGATTTAACAGAGAGGGCAGGATATGTTCAAGGGTACTTAGTACAAGTGTTTACAGAAGAAGAGCTCATCTACTCTACATTGACTCTTGTGAACAATGTAGAAGGCTCGGAAGGAACAGAAGGGCAAAGAGGTGTTCCACCAGATAATCAAATACCTCGTATACAATTAAATGTGTCTGATTTTGACTGGGAACCGACCGTATTAGAAGTTGAAAACCCTAATAATTCTAGTGATTCAAGTTTAATATTACGGGGGAAATTACTATATGAGAATGAGGAAAGATATATAGTAATTACAACTTCAGTAGAGGCAATAGATAATAGCATACAGATGTTTACCATTTCAAGTGCGAGCATTGCAATGGTTGTATTATTAATTGGAATTATTATGATAATCATTATGGCTCGAAGTATTACAAAACCAATAAAGAATATGGAGCTAGTTTCGCGCAAAATGGCACGTCTTGACTTTTCAGATGCTGTTGAAGAAGAGGTAGATACGCTAGAATTATCGAGTTTAGCAAACAGTATTAATTCCATGTCTAAGCAATTACAAACATCTATTTCAGAATTGAAGGAAGCAAACGAGAAATTGCAAGAAGATGTAGATTATCAGAAAAATGTAGATACGATGCGCAGACAATTTATAGCGAATGTAAGTCATGAAATGAAGACGCCACTGGCATTATTGCAAATATATTGTGAAAATCTAAAACTTAATATAGAAGGAATTGATAGAACAGAATATTGCGACATTATCATCGAAGAAACGGGAAGATTAGATAGCATGGTTAAGGATATGCTGAATGTCTCAACAATTGAAAATGGATTAATTCAAATTGAAAAAAATCATTTTAATCTTTCTGAATCAGTAAATGCGTTATTAGTTACGATGTTTCCATTATTAGAGGAGTATGATTTGAAAGCTGATATTGCTAATGAAATATCTCTTTATGGTGATAAGAAGCACATAGAAGAAGCTATGCGAAACTTTATCATGAATGCAACCACACATACGAATAAAGGAGAGAGAATACATATAACTTTAGAACATAGACAAAACAATGCAATCTTTACTGTGTACAATAAGGGGACGCAGATAGAAGATAACGATATCGAACATATCTGGGAGAGTTTTTATAAGACGGATAAAGCTAGAACGAGAACATCAGAAAGTAATGCAGGACTAGGATTGTATATTGTAAAAGCAATTGTGGAAAACCATAAAGGGGAATACGGTGTAGAGAATAAGGATACAGGGGTAGAATTTTGGCTTAGTTTGCCTGTGAAATAAAACTTTAGGAGAGCAGAATGAAGAAAATTGACTTGAATGATAAAAAAACCTTTGGGATTTTTATGGGGATTAGCATTATAATATTAATACTTTTATGCACTGTAGGATGGAATCTTGCAGTAGGAAATAACGGGGATGAATCTCAGTTAGATGAAACGGTAATCAATGAAGACGTTGAGCTTCAGGCGGTAGAAACAGAGGAAGAAACAGGCGTTGTAACAGAAGTCGTTGAAGAGGAAATAGAACGTGTGCCAGATATCAAAGAGTTACCATTTGAAGTGTCTAGCCCATCGATAGGGATCGATGTGTCACATTATCAAGGCAATATAGACTGGGAGAAAGTGGCAGGCGCAGGAATTGAATTTGCAATGATACGAGTAGGTGTGCGAAGTAGTTCAAGTGGAGAAATAGAAGAGGACGAATGTGCCAGGTATAATTTACAAGAAGCGATTGCGAATGGAATCCAAGTTGGGGCATATTTTTTCTCTTCAGCAACCACAGAGGAAGAAGTGCTAGAAGAAGTTACATTTCTTTGTGATATCTTAGATGGATATGGAATTACTTATCCAGTGGCTTTTAATTGCGAGAATTATGATTCTGAAAATAGCAGACAATATGGAATGAGCGTGGAAGAACGTACTTCGCTTGCAAATTACTTTCTAGAAGAGGTAGAAAACCGAGGATATGTAGGGATGTTCTATGCATCTAAATCAGAAATGACAGATGACTTGAATTGGATGGCGAGTGAGCTAGAACTTAATTATAAGATTTGGGTCGCACAATATAAATCAAATGCAGAAGCATCAATATCAGAATCACCAGAATATAGCGGAGAATTTGCTGTGTGGCAATACACAAACCAAGGAACAGTAGAGGGAATTGATACAGATGTAGATATGAATATTGCCTATTTTAGCTGTAGCAATGTTGCATCACCGCTAGAAGATGGAAGTGCCATAATTGTAGATGCGAATCTAGAAGTCGGCGTAGAATTTGAAGAGGTGAATGAATCTGTTACACCAAAAGAAGAAGTGAACGTAAGAAGTACAATGGACCAAGATAGTACGAGCAATGTAATAGGTAGTCTCATAAATGGAGACGTGGTTACAAGAACAGGAATAGGGGATAATGGATGGTCTAGGATTGAATATAACGGAGGTACCGCCTATGTTGTTTCACAATATGTCACAACAGATTTGGATTATACGATAGCGGCGGTAGAAGATGATGGATTCGATACAGTATTTACAACTGTCTCAGAACAAGTAACAGCCAAAGAGGTGACGAATCTTAGAAATAGACCAAGCATAGAATCACCATCAGAAGTGGTGACTCAATTAACAAATGGTCAAGTGGCAACAAGAACAGGAACATCCAATGAAGGGTGGTCAAGGGTAGAATATAATGGACAGGTGTTGTACTGCATAAGTAGTTATTTGACGGTACTATAGTAATAGGGGCGAATTCTGATGAATTCGCCCC
>JAWXVA010000021.1:0-31886 GCA_044425815.1 Eubacteriales bacterium | reverse complement strand
TTTGGTCAACATTTATCGTTTTTACATCTTTTTTAATTTCAGCAACATCTTTTTTAATATACTCAATGTCGCTGTTTAATTTTCCTTGCTTTTCTGCTTCTTTTTTTGTTCCGTTTTTTTGGCCCATCATGTAAGACAACATCGAAATAGTTATGCCGAAAACAGAAATTATAATAGGAATGTAATCCACGTGATCACCGCCTTGTGTTTTTTCTTTATTATAATGTAAAATCATACGCTTGTAAAGATAAAACGGAATCCATATTTATCAGAATTCCGTTTTTTATAAATTCATTAAAACAGCTTATTTACTTCTTTTTGAACCTCATCTGCATTATAACCAGCAAGTGTTAATCTCTCCACTCTGGTTGTTCCAGTTCCCCATGTAGACCAGCGCGAATCTGAACAAGTTCCGTTGTAGATTTCTTTTGCGATTTCCGCATTGCTCTTCAATGAAGCTGAAGCTGAAGCTGTTGTTGCGGCCGTTCCTGCGCTTGTCGTAATGTAAGTATCAAAGCCTGCTGCTTCTAGCTTTTGTGCCTGTGCTTCTGCATTCGCCTTGATGCTATAGGCCCCTACTTGGATTTTGTATAGTCCATCCGCTTCGACCATGTAAGTATCAAATCCTGCTGCCTTAACCTTTGCTAGTTGCGCGTCTGCATTATCTTTCTTACTGAAAGCTCCAGTTTGCACCCTGTAGAGTGTGCCAGCTGTTGTTGTGCCTGTGGCTTCGCTGGCATTAAGTAATGCATTTACGTCTGCTGCAATTTGTCCGTGTAAATTATAGAGATAATCGCCTGGGCATTCTTTATTTGCAAACCATCTGTGTACTGTCATATTTTGTTTTGATACAGTTCCAATTAAATCCTTGTCGCCTTGCCACTTTAATCCGCCTGCAAGTGCTGAATTTCGTTGACAAATATCTACAAGTAATTTCACAAGTGCATTGTATGCCACGTCTGTAACTGCGTATGGTGATGTTGTATCCGATGCTACTTCTATGGTAATCGCTCGGTGGTCATTGCTTGAGCTTGACGTACACCAGCTTCTATCCTTTTCCTCCACACCGATTGCGATGCTTCCGTCTTTTCCAACTGCATAGTTACAGCTTGCGTTTCGTGTGGACGGCTGGAGGTAGTCTACGGTTTGTTGCGCTGTCCATTGAGCCACGACACAATGAATTGAGATTGTATCAATCGTTCCTGTTCTAGGACTGGTCTTGTTTGCACTAATATTTGTGTATGTTGCTAAATCTGAATTACTCATTATTCACATCTCCTTTTTCATTAAAATCAATCATGCTTGCTGAACCATCGCTACCAAAATTAACACTTGCAAGTGAAGATAACACTGACAATATTGTAGCTAATCCTACTGTAGATGCAATCATTAACCAATCCACCTCACCAAAACTAACACTTGTTCCTATTGTTGCAATCGCTACTTGTGCTGATGTCTTTATCGCACGCTCCATCATGTCCATTGTCCATTCTTTCATCTAAATACCTCCTGTTTCTTTAGATTATACTACTGCTTTATATTTTTTGTAAAGGCTTTATTTTACAACAATTTTGCCACTTCATCCCGAATATCACTCGGTACATCCTCTAACTTAATCACTCCCACGCGAACTAGATT
This sequence comes from Eubacteriales bacterium, assembly GCA_044425815.1. Classification (GTDB taxonomy): domain Bacteria; phylum Bacillota; class Clostridia; order Lachnospirales; family Lachnospiraceae; genus CAUPWF01. The sequence goes on along the minus strand of JAWXVA010000021.1, from coordinate 30,248 downwards.
CACGTATACTTCCACCATATCAAACTACCTCGCTTTCACTTACTTGACGGTAATTGGTCAGACAGACCTTTAAATCCATTATACTGCATATCAAAGATATGTGGTATAAAGTAGTAGTTTTATGGAGCGTAAATAAAAGCCATCGTAACAGTTGCTGTTCCAGTATAGAGTTCCGCGTTGTCTAATCGTCTTGCACGAAGCGCCACAGTTTGACTATCGAGAACTTCTGTGCTAGTAATCACCGTCACGGACGCTGTCAGAAATTGTGCGAAACAGTATGTTATCCCTTGAATAGTTGGCGGACTAAACTCCGCCACTCCATCTGTGAACGTGATGGATAGAGTGGTCAGTCTCAAATTTTGTTCGTCGTAAATTTTGTTGGATAAATTACCATTTAACTCAATAATGTTAGCTTCAACACTCTCGTTCGGAACTGGTAATTCATCATTTGACATATCACCTATTTTAAGACTATTATCATACGCTATTTTACCTCTATCTCCACGATATGCCGTTTCTGCTGTTTCCCCTAATGCAATCGAATCTGAGATTACTACATATCCAGTACCGCCCCATCTGTAAGTTTTATTTGTATCTAACGCAATATAAATTTTACCACTCTCACCTGTCGATGGAAATGCACTTACATTTTCATATTCTAGCACGTCGTCAACGTATGATGGTAACTGAGATACTGGCACTTTCCCTTGTACTAAATCAGCTTTTAACGCGATTTTTGCATCAATATCACCTACTTCGCTTAATGCTTTTTCTAGTGCTGTAAATTCGTCTGTAGATTCTATCGCGTTCGCATCAACTAGTGTTTCTTTAACGTCTATTTCAAAGAAAAACGAAGTAACTTTTTTCTCCCCGTCTGCTAGCTCTATTTGACATTTCACTAAGCCGTGCTCTGCTAGTATTTGCGTGGTTAAATCCACGACTACTGCATTGCCTACAATCGTACAATCGTTGTAGATTTTTAATTCGGACGGCTTCACAGCATAAATTCTGGCTGTGTAGGATGCATCCACTGTAATGTCAGCCATGTTGCAAACAAGAACGCGACCGCTATCTGCTTGTGTCGCTGTTATTTTTTGCTTTATTGCATTTTTTGAACTATATACAAATATATTTTGATTAATCATTGTTCTCCTTTCATTTTTAGCAACTGTTTTAGTTTGTTTCATTTTTTTACAATGCAGCTAACTGACTTTTTAGCATTGCATAGTCAATTGATGAGATTTTTCCGTCACCATCAAAATCATAATGGTTAATCATTGCGTCGTTTGGTGTAATCGCACCCATGATAATCTGTTGCACAACCCCCAAGTCTCCATAAGTATATATATTTGTAATGCCATCGGATTGAATTTGGGTGCCATTCGGACTAACTAAAGCGTTATCTGTAATTTCCCAACCGCCAACATTACCTGTTGTAGCTGTTATTTTACCTGATAAATCAGCATTTGTTGCCTTAATTCCGTTCATTATAACTTCACCAGTTGACAAATTTATAGAAAACTTCCCTGCCCTATCCGATATCATTCCAGTTATCAGATAATCTGCATTGATTGCTTCAAAATTAATTGCAGTACCCCAAACCCAATCCGTATCGTCCTCGTTTCGAGTTTTGGCAATTTGAATCCCTTGCGTGCCTATTGACAACGCGCCAAACGTTGGACTTAATTCATTCACATCTTCAAAAAGTATTGCTCTAACGTCTTGTGTTTGTGCTACTGTTTTTTGCGCAAGCAGAGAAACGTTCATTAAATCGATCATACCCTTAATCTTCTCGCTTTGCAATGTTCCGTCTGCATTCGTTAAATCTTCTAGCTTGTTCGCGTAATCAGAATCGTTGGAGATAATATCAATAATGTTGTAATTGTAGTCCCCTAAATAGATTTTATTTACTTCGTCATTTGCGTTATCATACACTATTTGAGTGACTCTAGCCTTTGTCGAAATTCCTAAATCTTTGTTGTGGCATTCGATATAATCGCCTAGTCCAACACTTGAAAGTGATGCAATGCTTTTATATTCGTCCGTGTTGGCTAAATCTGCAAAATCGATATCATAACTTGCTGCTGGCAAATCTATGCCATTATCATACTGTTCTGCGACAGCCAAACGCATAGCAACATATAGTTCTTCTAGCGTGTTGTAGCCTAATTCGTCACCAGTGCAATCAGCTTGTAGTTTTAGTTCTTCGAATTTCACTTCTCTATGGTAGATTTTTTGAAATTTGCCTATGTTTGGACTGTCGATAAACACCTCGGGAAGCATGTAGCCATTGAAAGACAGCGGATAAATTCTTGTTGCTATTTCTTCCGTATTAATTCTTGCGTTTATACCTAGCATATTGTAGCCTAGTTCACAGCGAAAGCCATTGTCAGAACCTATTTCGTTGTTGATAATAACATTGTAGTTGTCGAAATACGCTTCGCCACCTAGAGTGTTTATAAACGACGTTTCGCTTTCGTTGAATAGTGCCGACATTAGATTTCTTCTTATGATATAGAAGGTTCCAACAGTCATAATATTTGACTGTCCAGTATAAGTTGATTGCCCGCTAAGCAGTGAATCTAATGCGCCTTGACCGTTCGCCAACGTTGGGCGCTTATCTAATATGAAAAGTTCGTCCTCTGAATCGAAAAATATCGGCCGTGCAAATCCAGTTATAGTTGTTAGGGTTTTTTCTGTGTCGTAGATTCGGTATAGCTGTTTGTCTTTTTGAAAGTTTGGAACGCGTATTACTGATTCATTCACTAGGTTTTTATACACATCTTCGGTGTCAAGTGGGATTTCTATAGTCAATTCCCACGCACCATTTAGCGTGCTTTCGCTTTCGCACGAAATTGGCATTAATTGGAAGTCTGCCAACTTCGAAAAGTCGGCATTTCCTAATTTGTATAATTCTATCATTGTATTTCTCCCCACATTGGAACAACTTCTATTGTAAATCCGTCACTGATTGATAGAGAGTTAGATCCATTCAATAAATAAAAATCCTCAAAATCAAAATAATCAACACTGCTGTTAATATTCTCGCCCTCGTTATTGTAGATAATGCGTTTTTCTGTGTCTATCGTGACAGAAGTTGATATGTTTACATTTATTTCTGTTTCGTTCACACTAAAAGTCGCGTAACCCTCGCCTAGAAGCTTGTATATAGGCTTAGAACGTTCGAACGGATTCAGTATCGCATCTTCTACTGTTATAGTGCTAAAAGCACTTGTATGAAGCTTGTAAGCACTGGCAACGAACGTAATAACAAAAGATGCAACAAGTCCGTTTGCTTCTCCAACCTCTGAAATAATTATATTTTTCACTAGATAAGAAAACTCTGAATCATCATCTAGCGAAAGGTATTTGTTGGGTACAAGCCACTTTCTAACCTCTCGCATGGTTGATTTAACCTTGTCTTTTTCGCACGTAAACCAACACGACAAAAGGATTTCCAAATCACTGTATACACCCATGTGTTTGTATTTGCTCCCATTCGTACTAGGTATATCGTAAGAAGTAACCTCTTCCTCTGCAATTGGAATGATCGGCCGTTTCTTAATGTTCAATCCATAATTCAAGCTACTTTCTCCGTCATACGAAAAACTGTATGTATTTATCATGCTCCTACCACCTTTCTCGTAGCGTTGTAATCGCTTGTCATTTTTTTGTATACTCCGCTAGCAACAGTAGAGCCGACCTTTGTTGCGTCCATGTAGATATCTTGACTATGACCCTTAAAAGCTTCTATTAGCTCGTCTAGCTTGCTCGATACATTTTGCGTTGAGCTTGTAGAATTTACGGCTAAGCTTGAATTGATAGTAGGCTCGAGATCGTACACTGTAGGTATTGCATTTTCCATGTCTTTTGACACATCATCCATCGAATCAACAAATCCTACTCCAACACCTTGCCCCAAGAATTTACCTACCTCATCCCTAAACAATGTAGATGGCGATTGTATGCCAAAAAGGGATTTAATTTTATCCGTTACCCCACCAACAAAACCACTGATTTTGTCGTAGAGCCATGTCGTAACATTGGATATACCGTTCCACAATCCATATATCAAGTTTTTGCCAACCGAAAGCAATGTGCTGCCACTAAGAAGGTCTTTCACTGTAGAAATAACACTGTTGACGAAATTTCGAACATTGGTAGTCATTGTCGACACCATCGAACTAACTCCACTCCACAGATTTGTCACAAATGTAACCCCTGCTTGCCACAGACCACTAAGCCAACCTATAAGGCTTGAAATTATATTGTCAACCCACGCTTTAAAATTGGAATTCAACTTTTGCAAAGCTTCGGGTATGGTTTCTGTAAAAAACTTAACAACTCCATCTACAAATGACGTAATCGCGTCACCAATTGCAACAAACATGTTTATTATAAAATCTCTAAATCCCTCGTTTGTATTCCATAAATATACCAGTGCTGCTATAAGTCCAGCTATTAACGCGACAACTATTCCGATTGGATTCGCTGTCATTGCAGCATTCAATAGCCATTGCGCGATTGTCATTGTTTCCGTTATGGCTTTGTAAGCAGTCATTAATGCTGTAATATCTCCGATTATTTTAAATGCGGTAAAAGCTGCAACAACACCGACCAAAATCGGTATAATCGTTTCTGAATTGTCATATAAAAAACCAATAGCAGCCGAAAATCCATCAATAAATACAGTGACTGTCTCTAGTATTTCTGGCATATTATCGTTTAGATAATCTCCAAACTCTTGCAATTTTGGTAGGACTGATTCGCCTAATGGTAATAAAATTCCTGTTTCTAAATTTCGCTTGATTCCTTCGAATGCTTCACCAACGCTATCATATTTCACGTCATTAATTTCATCTAGTGTATCTTTGGTCGCATCAATCTCTCCTTGCGTGTTTGTAAGTGCTGTAATTGCATCAACTCCCAAATCTTCCCACATTGTTCCAAACAAGGCAACTCCCACTGTGTTTTGTTCCAGTGGATCTTCCATGGATGTTAAAGCGTCAAACACTGTTTGTGATGCTTCTTGTGCAGAATCTCCGCCTTGTGCGAATTTGCTGAAATACTCGTCTGCGTTTAACCCTAAGGATTCAAACGCTGCTGCGCTTGTGTCGCTTTCGTCTTTTGTCCTAATGCCAAATTCTTTCATGGCATCGCCAAGTTTATCAATATCAAACACACCTGCATCTGCTCCGTTCGCTAGCATATTGAACATATCTTCAATATCAAAGCCTAAATCTGCGAAATGTACCGAATATTCGTTGATACTGTCTAGCAAATTTCCATTTGCATCTAGTCCACTTTGCGCTCCTTGCGCCAACAAATTAAATGCTTCGTCAGAAGTTACACCAAATTGACCCATTAACATTTCTACTGAACGAATTGAATCCGTGACCTCGTAACCGAAAGTATCGCGAAGTATTAAAGCTTTAGTTGTTAGTTGCTCCAATTCATCACCCGTTGCGCCAGTCTGCTGTGTAACGATCGCCATCTGATTTGCGATATCTTCGAAATCTTCGCCAAAGTTGTTGTTATAAATATTAAGCATGGTGTCGTTTAACGCTTCCATCTCGTCATTTGTCGCGCCCGTCTGTGCTTGCAAATTGTTTTGTGCTTTCTGCAAATCATCTGAATAAGTAATGACTTTTGTAAAGCCTGCCACCACTGCTGTAAAAGTCAGAGCAGCTTTAATTTTATTACCCACAGATTCAAAGGTACTCCCTAAACTTGTAGCACTTCCCGAAGCACTAGATACGCTTTTTGTATACTCCGAATCGTCAAGGGTTAGCGTTGCGAATAAATTAAATAAATTCATATTATTTCCCTTTCAATTTATTTTTTAAATCCGTAATAATCTCTTCTGCCGTACGTGTCTCTTCGATTTCTTCAGCAAAAAATAATTCGTAAAAGCCTTTTTCAAATATGCCGACATGGTCTTTCGTATTAACTTTTCCGTAAAATTCACATGTTTGCATAATTCGTAATTTATAGACTTCTTCTTTTCTTTTTTCTAGCAAAAAAGGCTTTAGATTTCTCATAAAACCTTTAATTGTTTTGAATTTTGTTTCAGCCAATAAAATCTTTAGTTCTCCACGTTCGATTTTACTTGCTGTTTGAAAAAAAGCATCAGTTCTTTATCAGAAAATGCCTCATAGCCATCTAGTAATGTTTTGATAAGTAACTGTGATTTAATTTCTTGAACCGATTTATCTGACAAAATCGAGATAATCTTGTACATTTCCTCGCGTTTCGATTTAAGCAAGAGTTTTACAAGCACTTTTCTTTTTGACCATAATTTAGATATTGCTTCTTGATTCGTGATATTCTTTTTAGTAAATACAGATGTGACTGTTGACAGTTCCGATACAAATTCGCTATCGCTCATGATATCGTCAATAATATCAATCAGCTCGCAAACAACGTCCATGTCTTGGTCTGTTTTCATTTCTGAAATTTTCATGCTTTAACTCTCCTTATTGTGCTGATTCTGCTTCTGCATCTGCTACCCAAAAATTCATCGGAATAACAGTTGGTGTTGCAATCGAACTGTGTCCAGTCATAGTTAATGACAATTGACCTTTACCATTTTTAGTAGTTTGAATTGCAAAACCCGAATCGGATAAAGCATCTACTAATTGAATCGCTACCATTCCACCACCTTTTAAATCACCAACCCACCAAATGTCATTGAAGTCAGTGCCTTCCAATTCTGAACGCGGTGTAACTTTTCCAGTAGCCACTTCAATGTCGGCAGCACCGATTGATAATTTGATTGTTTCGGCAGTAACTCCAAACAGTGTAGCTGTCATTTGGCAAACGTAACTTTCGATGTCTTTCAACTCTTTTGTGTTTAGCGGCGCATTATCTACATCCTCGCCCAAATCGACAAAAGTTGGTACGCAAGTTGCATTGATACCGCCAGTTGTAGCAGAAATAATATCTGCATCATCAACCTCTGTTGCACCAGTTGGGTCAAAATCGCTTAGTAATATACCTGCGTTAAATTGCATTGTCTTAAATGCATCACTCTTTACCTTATTAAATTTGTAAGCCATAATTTTTAAATCTCCTTTTCTATTTTGTGAAATCAGTTTCAATTATAAAGTTGACATAACTTCCGTCAACTCCCTCTTCTTCCAAATCTTGCGCGAACGGACTCCCTTTATACAGTGTAACAATTCCGTGTTCACTTTGCAAATTAATTGGTAAGTTTTCCCCAATTTTATCAACAACATCTGTAATACGTTGATAACTATTGTTTTGATCATAAATCCTAATCGCGATAGGCTGTTGCTCGCCAAATTCAGTTGTGACAACATTGTAAATAACATACGGAAATGGTGCGCCTTGTGGTGCTTCGTTCCGATACACTTTGAATGAACTATCTAGTCCGTTCAAATACGAAAAAAGCAACTCTTGTACTTCTCTATACATTCGGCAACACCTCGACTACTTCTGCTTGGTACTGGTGCGATTTAACACGAGAACTAGCCTTAGATGGTGTGTCAATTTCCTCGCTTGTAATTCGCATGTATCTGCCCTTGTACTTGATGTAATCGTTTCTGTCAAAATTAATACTATCGCTACAAATCAACACCCACAATTCGCCTAGTTCTTTTTGTGTCGCAATGGATTGTTCAAATGCTGATGCTCTTTCGATTACAACCGATACAGTGATTCCCTCAGTCCATTTCTTTTTCATTCCACCCAATTCATCTTGAACAAATTCTTTATTCATTACGATTATCTCGTTTTGAAAATCTTTAAGTGCCATATAGTTTCCCCTTTCTAAATCTCATTGATTGAATAATCTAAACCATCCACATAGTCATGAACTGAACCATCTTTAACTCTAGCATCATAATTCAACACACCACTTTCGTAGAACTTAACAGTTATATCCACTTCTGATACTTGTGGTTGTTGATTTTTACCCATAAGCCTTAATTGTAAGAGTTCCGTTGTCAGTAAATAATGTATTGACACCATCTAGTGCTGAAATCGTAGTTGGAACGTTAGCTTTGAGTGTTATGGTTTCGCCATTGTATGGTTCGTAAGGGTGTTCTGTTGAGCCTAGTGTCAAACTGTTTTGTTCATAACTCCATTCTGAAATATAATCGCTCCCTAAACCTTCTGGGTCGTTCGCTTGACATATACCAAAACTACCGCTTTCGCTCATTTGAAATTGTTTGGCAATTTCTACGACTTCTCCAATAGGCGGTAAAGAATCTGTTATGGCTAAACCTTTATAATAATCACCTTCTTGAATCCAGTATAAGGCGGAATCAGTCCTATCCTCGGTTCTTTGTATCAGTGTCGATTTAGATTTGAATGTTATATCTTTTCCTTTTAAAAAATGACCGCTCCAAAACCACGTACCCCATCCACTTTTAGCTGTTAACACAATCATGTTATTGGACGTGTCTACTCCGTGGGGCCATCCAGTTGTACCTATTGTTTTTATATCAAGCAAATTCCTACCACACCTAGTAAACTCACAATCCTCACTAGCTGTTACTTCAAATTCATACAGACTATTATCTGCGTTTTCGAATTGTTTGATGTCTACGTTCTCGTAGATTAACGGATTTTCATTTTGCAACAACAACGCACTTGCTACTGCAAAAAATGTACTCATGATACCACCTCTTTGATTTGCACAGATGTTAATACTAAAACCATGCTGTGTATAACACCGATATACTTAGTATTTCCTTTTAGATGGATTGTATTACCATCAACTTCAATTCCATCTACTACCCCCAAATCATCAGGTATTTCAAAGACATTTGCATCTCCATCAGCTGTGGTAAAGTGCAAGAATGCATCATATGGACTACTTTCAATTTCCGTAAGTGTGATACGTGTTATTGGATTGTTCCATGTGTAAACATGACTATTTAAAATCTCTGGAACTGTTTGTGCAGTTTCGTCGCTAAATACTGGAATTAAAATACCGACCTTTTGCGCTAGTTGTTCTTCTAAATTTTTTATAACTGTTGTGAGTAAAGACAACGCAACAAGTGTATCATTGTTTAGCAATAATTGTGCTAGAGATATCGGTGTATCGTCTACCGTTGAAACAATTGGTTTATTATTCTTTTGATATATCGCTAAATCACTATCTACCAACTTTGCATCTAATTCAGCTACTAATTCATCAGTTAAATGACTTTTAGATACTGCTCTATTTTTCAATACTGCACTGATTATATTATCAGCAGATATATTGATTTGAATATTATCGCCGTCTAGTCCAGTGTAATCATCAATTAAACCACTTACTGGTATTCTTATTTCTTCGCCACTTACCAAATTTAATACAAGTTCTTTTGTTACCTCATCATAGCTACCACTCGAAACGATGTTTTCGATTGGTAAATCAACGACTTGTATCGTGCTGTTTTGTTTCGTAAATGTCAAAACACCAGTAGATTCATTGTAGCTAACATCTTTGATATCTGTATCAACTTTGTTTTTCAACGTTACAAGCTGTGCATTATTATATGCGATTGCTGTATTTGCTGAGTCTAGTTCATCGTCTAAATCTTGTACAGTTACTGCCAAATCGTCAACATCTTTATCAATCAATTCAATAGCAGTTGCGTTGTTTATTACACCTTTTTGCGTGTCTGCTATCTCTTCTCTGATTTCTGTATCATCATAAGCTGTACCACTTCCACCCGATACTGGTATAGTGAATTTCAAATTGATTATATCGTCTACAATCGTTTTTTCTACATCTACATCTGTACCTTGTACTGCCGATACCCCCATTTCCAATACAGACCGTTGTATCATTTCGCCATAACTTTTTGTAATCGGTACTGGGTCGCTACCAATTTGAGCAGTTCCGTCAAAAACCTCAACAGATTTTACTGTGGTTGTTCTGATTATTCCATTTTCAACTCCTCGAACCGATAAGATAAATGGTGTAGCATCTTGCAACATTTCGGTTGGGACTTGTACTGCTTGGGTCAATATCGGCTGTTCGATGCTAACATTTCCTTTTTGAAATACTGCGACTTTAACCATATTTTGCCAATTGTCTGTAAAGCTAAATCGAATACCATAGTCAGCTACTGAATTGCTTGTAAAGAAATCAATACCCGACAGTATGATCATATTATTATTTACTACTGCATTTTTGATCAGCATCTTTCACCTCGCATATAATCTCGCTAATTGTTTTCGGTAACTTCTTGAATTTGTTTAATTCGCTTTTAAACATATACTGCCAACCTTGTTTACCATCTACTGTTGCGATCGAATAGCTGTAATTCGGTATACTCTCGCTAGTCAGTGCAGATACTGGATTGTCTTTCTCGTACTGTTCTAGCTTATCAGATAATTCCAAAAACATTCGATTCGGCGCAAGTTGCACTATGTAACCTCGGAATGTTTCGTCAGTCATCGTGGCATCCAAGCTTGTCATTGTACCGTCTGAACTTGTAACCTTATACACTCCATCGTTAAACGTACTCATATTGATTAATATGTATGAATTTAGTGGTAATGTCATATCGGTAAGTATCACTCCGTCTTTAATCGTGAACGTTTCGAACTTTTTCCAAATCGGAAAGTAGTTAGAACATTCTTTCATTAATTTTTCTATAAACATTTTGTTCCTTTCCAAATAAAAAAGAGTAGGGCAACCCCTACCCTTTTAAGGTGTAATCTATTCTGATGTTGATGTAAAATCACAAGTTGCAACTGCAATTGCTCCTGCTCTAGTAACTTTTGCTCCGTAAACGTGCAAACCTTTCATTGCATCACTGAAACCTTTTTCAGGTCTGTATGCTTCTGTTTCTAAAATTTGCTCTGCGTATGTACAGCTTCCATCATATGACGCAATTACTTTGTACTTAGCATTTGATGTATTTGGCACGTTGTTTGAAATGTAGATATCAAATCCAGCTGCTCTCGCTACTGCACCATCTTTTAATCTGCTTTCTGCATTTGTACCAGTTCCACCTGCAAATCTTAAATCCTCTAGCATAAATCCCTCGTATTCAGGTGGGAATACTACCCATCTGCCAACCTTTGGAACATCTGCTTTGTCCATTGCTGTTTTCATTTTGATAAGTGTTGTATAGGCATTTTCCGATGTAATCACAAGCGGTGCTGCAGTTGTTCCCAATCCAGTTGTGATTGTTCCAGCTGCTAAGATGCCAGCCAAGTATGTATCTGATTTATCAGCAAATCCGTATCCAGCCGATGCCGATGCTTTTTCCATCAATGGAGCTGCGGCTTGTACTGCATCAACGTCTTTAATTTTAACATTAAAATATTTGTGCTGTGAAATTGTAAGTGTGTGATCAGTTGTCTCTAATTCATCTGCATCATCGATTGAATCAGTTGTTTTGTCGTAATCTTTAATTTCGACCTCTCCTACCGCATTGATATGGACTGTATCGCCCAATGCTTTAATTTCGCCCTCGTAATCTCTGTTTACCAAATTTGCATAAACATGTGCTGTTGTTAAATTATCTAAAATTCTAGCACTCCATAACTCTGGAATAAATGTTGCAATACTCATTATTTTAATCTCCTTTACTCTGCGCTCGTATCAACTAAACCTTTTGCCCATGCTTCGTTAATTTCCGATGTGGTCATTTCTTTTAGCTGTGCGCGACCAATTTTAGAATCGCCACCAGTTTGTACGATTCCTTTTACCTTGTTACCATCTGTTCCCGTGTTTACAATTAAATCTGCTCTGCTCGTAGATACCGACTTAATCGCATCATCTAAACCGACTATCTCGCCTTTATCGTCTAATTTAACATTTTCAAATGCCTTATCTTTAGCCAATAAATCCAATACACTATCACTAAATTTAGCATTTTTCAACGCGTCTGAAATCGACTTGTCTAGTTTCGTTTTAGCTTCTTTCCCCTCAACCTCTGCTTTGTAGTTGTCAAATTCTGTTTGAATTCGTTTGGCTTCTGTATCGTCTTTGGGCGGGTCTTGATTTTTCAAATCGTCACGTTCCTTTGTGACTGTTTTCAAATCATCTTTTAATGTATTGTTCGTAGTTTTAAACTCTGCTACACTTTCTGTATGCTCGTCAAAAATCTGATTCAATACATCTTTTGGCACAACTACCTCTGCACCTTTTAAAATCTCGTTAATTGTTTTTCTATCAAATGCCATATTTTCTGTTCCTTTCACGGTTACAAATTCGCTTGTAATTTACTTGATACCAATTTTACAATATAGTTTTGAAAAAATCAACAACAACTTATATATTTCCTTTCAACACTTCTTCTGCTAAATCTTTATATTCCTGTTTGTATTCTGTCAATGATGCAGACAGAAAAGGTCTTGCTTTCATCTTGCTGTTTCCTATCTCTATATATTCTGCATATTCCACATTTGTTCCAACAAATAATTGACCATCTTCAGCCTTTTTGTTTATATAGTCATTTGCTTTGTTTTCTTTGACTTTTTTTGTACTTTTCTCACTTCGTTCTGATGTCGAAAAACTCATACTACCACGCAATCGACCAGTATCAACAATACCAGTACCGCCTCTTGCATTTTTGTGTCTGTTTGTAATAATTTCAGTAACTCGCTTTAACCACTGCAAACCAATTGCATACATCATTCTTTCTTTCGCTTCGTCATAATTCGAGTAAAATTCTTTCGAATTGTTCTCAATTTTAAAATCCAATCCCATTATTCTTCCCATGCTTTCTCTTCTAAATTAAATTCTCCACTCATTAATTTTTCCAACAGTACGTCTCTAAGTTCTGCTAAATATCTATTTTCTTCTGTATTCATAAATACTATGTGCTGTTTCCATGCGTTCAATGCAAAAGTTAGTAAATGTGAATGTGTTTCCTTGCTTCCGTTTGAAAACGTCATTTCGTTTTTATTTTTCGTTAGTGTAATATGATTTTCTTTTTGTATTGTTTGAAATTCGTTGTTTTTTAAAGTTTTATTTAGTTCATCGAAAAAAATATCGTTTTTATATAATGAGTTTTCAAACCCTAAACCTCTTGCTGTTGTCTCGTTTATAGTCAATTTACACGCATTTTTCAAAGATATACATCTATTCAAATCGGACACTATATCGTTTATATTTCTTCCATTAATCTTCGTTTCAAACTCAATATATCTGCTTGGTGTTAATATGTATTCGTTTTCAGCAATCGTTTTCAAATCAACGCTTTTGCATTTTTCAACTATATTTTTATTATTAGCTATCATTTCACATACTTCATTCATTGTTTTTTCAGAAATAACCTTAACTTCTTTTTCATAAACTCTATTAGTATGAGAATTTCCACCATATTGCCCTTTCTGCTCCCTTATTTCAATATCGTAACTTTTTCTTAAATCCACCATTTCTACATAATTGCTAATTTTATTTTTGTTAAAAACAATTAAGCAAGTCGGTATATTCGTACTTTCAAACATTTTATCAGGAAGTATAATTACAGATTCTATCAGATTGTCAGAAATTATCTTTCTTCTTATATCTTCTTCTTTTTTATTTGTTGTTGTTAACACTCCACATGGCAATACAAATACTGCTTTTTCTTTTATTTCGTCTAGTGCTGTTAATATAAAAGCGTAGTTTGCATTGCTACTTGGTGGCACTTCAAAACCTAAAAACCTTGATTGTGCATTTGCCATGATTGGAATGTTCCAACCGATATTGTACGGTGGATTCGATATGCAACTAGAATATTTTTCTAATTTTTCTTGCGTTTCTTCTACTTTTGCAAATTCTTCACAAGGTATGACTTTGTACACTTTTAGTATCTCTTTTGTTAACACATCTTCTTGATATACCATCGCATCTATATTTCTTATCGCTAGATTAAATAATAAATATGGTATCGTATCTTCTGTGTATTCCTTGCATGTGTATTTTAATTCTTTTTGTTTGTTCCATTTTTGAATCGTTAGCGCACCAGTTCCTGCACATAAATCAATCACGTTTTTTTCTTCTTTTGTTTCTGATAATTTTTGTACCATTTTACATATACTTATCGGTGTAAAATCTTGCTTTGTTTTTTCTCTGTCAGCTAAATAGTATTGATAGACTACTTGCATAAAATCATTACTCAAATCATCTTTCATAAAATCTTTTACTTTTTTGTAAATTTCAATATTATTATTCAATACTGTATTAAAAATCTCACTTGTTAATTCTTCAATATTTTTAGCAGAAAATGTTTGCTCCAAAAATTCTTTTAATTTGCTTAATTCTATACTCATTACAACCTCTTTTCTTTTATAATTTGTGTGATTTCTTTTAGTTATTTTTACCCCTTTCGTTTCGCTTTACGTCTAGCTTCAGCAATTTGATTTGCAGTCATTCCGTCCCTTGTCTTTTCCCATTCATCATAATTCATGGCTGGTTCTTTATCCTCAAATCCGATAATGATCGGAACGTGAGTGCATCGACACTGTATAGATTCCTCTGCTCTGTCCATTTCTCCTGGATATAACCCTTTTGCTTTTCCGACTTTAAAATTCTCTTCAAGCGACACGATTTGACCATCTGCTCTTCTATGTGTATTTCTTGTATCGCCATCTTTCGTTGCTGTCCACTTTTTATTCTGCTTGATATTATACTTGTCTTGTCCATACTTCATCGAATCGTATCGACCATTTGATTCAATCCGATTTGTTTCTGTTCGTGCTATCATCATTGATTGGCTGTAATTCTTCTCTACAACACCTCTGATTCGTCTCGATATAGCTTGACTACTTTCGCCTTGTGTAATTCCGTTTACAAGCTGTGTTGTCAAATCTCGAACGATTTGAGCCTTATCCTCAATGTTATCGATTGCCATTAAGCTGAATGGAGTTAATTCTCCTTTTACGATTGCAACTATAGCGGACTGGTCGAGTAGCGGAAAAATGCCTAATTCGTTTATAGTCGATTCAATCCAATATGATGCAAAATTGTAGTTAATCGAATATGTGTTATACCACGCGCCTTGCATAAGTTTCACTGCGTTTTGATTTGAGTTAGACAATATATCTGCAATTTGTTCTTCTAACTTTTTTAATCGGTCGTACTTATTCGCATTTGCAAAGCGGATTTGCTCGGTTGCTCCACCTTCCATTTTGCCTAGTGCATCTAGTAATTTCTTGTTTATATCTTTCTGTGCATCTTGGTACAGTCTAGTCATTTCTTTTTCAGTCTTTTCTAGTAATTCATCTGTTAATTCATGTGCTGTATCTTTCAAATTAAATCACCTCTTTTTATTTTTATTATACAAAATACGCACCGATTTTTCAACCGATGCGTATTGTTTGAATTATCTAGTTTCCATTAGCTAATCTTTTAATTATTTCCCTCATTCTTCTCCATCTCCTCCCATTCTTTAACACAACAGTACTTGATATACTCAGATATCTTCATGTGTTTACGTTTCGCTTCAATCCGTATTCGCTCGATTACTTCAATCGGCTCGCTTATTGTCATTGTTTTTGAATTGCTCATGTTACTCCCACCCCTTTTCTTTTATGATTTGTGCGATTGCTTCTAGTTCTTTTCTTGTTACTACTTTTTTATCTTGAATATACAATTTTTTCCCCATCTTCAAATTCAATTACAACTTTATTAGGATAGCCAGTTGCGTTATGTCCGATTGACAAATAACTGCATTTTGAAATCCCTTTTGCTTTTTTATGACTTTTTTCACACTGAATTGCTTTTTCCTTGTCATTGTAATCTTCGTAACAAATTTCACAAGTGTATAATTTTTTCTCTTTCATTTCGTCTTTTCTCCTTTTTATTTAATACCTAATAATAATATAACATTATTCGAATAAAAACGCAACAAAAAAGAACAACATCACTGCTGTTCTAATTAGTTTTATTCACTCTTAAAATATTCTTCTACAATTTCAAACATCTTCATTCCAAATAGACCAACACATTCGCAAACTTCTTCCAAGCTGTATTTTTCTTTTGTAGATAACTGGGTTTCATACAAAAAAGCATGTGTTAATTCGTGCAATAACGTTTTCTTTTTTTCTTGCTCATTAATGTCTTTTTTTATCCATATCTTTTTTTCAAAGTAATCGCACAATCCTACACGTGTTCCCCTCGAATCCGTTAAAGCTAATGTAGGTGATTCCTCTTCTAATATCTCATACTCGCTATCAAATATATTACACTTCATCTTCCACCACTTCCTTTACCTCGGGCAACTTTAATTTACTAACACCCTCTTTTTTAATCTTATCCATTTCCTCTTCTGCATCGTCCACATACGGATGTTTCTGCAAGTACGTTTCTTGCGATATTTGACCAATCGACATAGTTAGATTTGCAATCACTTCTGTATCGTTCGATATGTATGATTTGAAAAAAGTAATCGTAACTTCTTCGGTCGAATTGTCCTTTGCGTATTCCTTTGCGAACTCAATCATTCTAAGTGCTGTCTTGTATGCTTCATACTCGAATCGACTTACTCTAAGCATTAACTTTTGCGAAGATAGTTTGATTGCAATATTTGTTAATGAGCCTTTCATTACCATGTCAGTATTGATTACACCACTGTTTTCAATTCTTTTTTGTTTCATTTCGTTTAAAAATGCAATTCGTGCCTGATACGGAATATCAATTGTTTTCATGTCAATGTCAGCACCCTCGGGTAAAGCAGCTTTATTTGTATTTTTAATTGTCCGCATAAATTGACCCATATCTGCTGCACTGATTTCATCCAGTCCTTTTATGATCCAAAACGCTTCTTGAAAATCCGATAAGTTATTAGCAAAATCGGAACTTACAATATCAATAATATCCGTTTGTGCGCGTGTTGAATTGTCAAAATCAGCATGAAAGTATTTGTCATTTTTCATTACAACAATTGGGATTCCACTTTTCCAGTTCTTTTCTGTTTCTTTCTTCATGATTGCGTTCTGTTCAATATCGACTAAGTACGATTTCTTCTTTAGCAATTCAAAGTCTGTATCTTCGCACTTGTAAAGTCGATACGTATTCTCTTCGTATACTTCAGCGAATTTAATTGTCTTTTCGCTGTTGTAGTACTTGCTTTTCCAAAATCGAACCATTGCCATTAATTCTTCTGACACATCGTCGAAAAATCCGATACAATTCTCACTGTCAAACACTTTGTATTTTAACTTATCTCCATGCTCGACATATGCATACGATACACCACATAAGCTACATTCAACCCCCATTTGCTGTAATGCGTAGTCTAACGTATTTTTTATGACCTTTTTTGTATCTTCATTTACTCCCTCGATATTCGGGCTTCTATCGAACAATGTAAATACTTTCTGATGCACCATATCTTCCACAAATTTATCAGGTAATTTCGCATTTGACACAAACGGATTTACCACATTTTGATACTTTCCGTCCACTTCAACGCAAATCATTTTTTTAACATTGTGGATTGTTACATTGTGACCTTGGTAGTACTTTTTTGCTATTTTCATTTCATTTCGTATTCTGCTTGATTTATACTCATCTATAATTTTTACAATATCGTAAATATCGCTTGAAAACTCACTGTAACTTCTCATGCTTCACCTCTTTTAAAATTTCCAACTTGTTAATTTGCCGATAACACTTTGTATTCCGTATCGTATCGAATCGATATGATGATTAAACGCATCGATTGGTGTGTTTATGTATTCATTCGTCTTTTTATCTTTTTTCCATGTGTAATTTTCGAACTCTTCTTTGCAATTAACACATCTTTCGTCCACTATCAATTTATTCCTTAACATTTTATCGATACCAATATTTACTGAACCTGGTCCTTTTTCTGCTGCTTTAATTCGCGGAATTCCCAATCTCTTTATTTCTTCAATTGATTTCTGTTCAGCACTATCAGCTATTATTCTTTCTTTTCGATATCCTAAATCCTCAATAACCTTTGCTATCTCGTCATTAGTCATGCCTTTACGATTGTATTCACCAGTAATGTATATAATCGCATTTACCTTATCGTATCGTCCCCATGTAATCGCAGTAGCATCGTTCACATAACCAAAATCCATTCCAATCCAAAACGGAAACGATTTAACTTCTTCTTCGCTAATTATTCTAAATTCAATATTTGAGAATATCAATTTGTCTAGTGTTGCAAAATGCCCTAATACATAAATCTTGTAATAGTTCGGATTTATATTTTTCAAATCAATCAGCGAGTTGATATATTCTTGTGGCAAATTATTAATATTATCAAGATATGTAGTATGAATTATCTCTGTGTCATTCGGTTTGCCATTTTCAAAAAAGTACTTATACACCCAATTCGCTTTCGACACTGGGTTAAACATAATATGGATTTGATTGTTCGGTTTTTTACTTCTCAAACGCAAATTTAGTTGTGTAAAATCGTCAAGTGTCAATTCTGTTGCTTCTTCGATTACAATATCGTCAATGTCAACGATTGATTTTAATTTCTCAGGATCATCAATCCCACTAAACAATATTACCGAACCATTTAGCAGCTCAATTGTAAAATCTGAACGATTAATATTTTTTATTATGCTAAACCCAGGTGTTTTAGCTTTATCGTTAATTTCAATTATTAATTTCAAGAACATTTCAAACACACTGCGTCTTATCGTTCTGCCGACTTTACGAACAACTAAAACTCTTCGTTTAGAATTTAGTGCTTTTAAAATTATCTTTTGGCAAACAAAATGCGATTTACCACTACCTGCACCGCCATAGTAAACATTGAATCGATTCGAGTAGCTACTTACATATTTATGATAGCTTTCATTTATCCAATTCGATAAGCCTTTAATCTGCATTGTCAAATTCACCAAAGTCAATTGTAATCGAATCCGTGTTGATATTATGCGATTCTACTTTGTCTGTCCAACCGCACCAGTTCTTTAGCGAAAATATTGCCATACTAGGCTGATATATTCCGACCATTGTACCTTGTGCAATTATATCTGCTCGAATTCTATCGATTTCACTTTTTGTATCGGGAAAGTATTCGTTGATTGCTGTATAAATTGTTCTTCTATCGATTTGCTTGTGATTTTCGCAAATCCATATTTTAAACTCTGTAAAAGTCGGTGTAATCATATACCCACTACCAACAACATAGCTACAAAAATCTTCCCACAACTCAATAAGTTCTTGACCACTTTTAATCTTTTTTGGTTGTCCACTTTTGTTAACCTTTTCCGCTTTTTCCATGCTCTACTTCTCCTTTCCTAAAAAAACATCTTGATAAAAATCATATATTTCATCAGACTTGGTAAAAATGTATTGTTCGATTTTGGGATTCTCATTCAAATTGCTAGAAGTTTCTAAAACGAATTTTCCACAATCCGTATCAAACAAAATCACTTTGCTATGATTTCTGCAATAGTGAATATCCCAATTATTGTTGCTGCATATGTTTTCGAAAAAATCACTATATTTGTAATCTATTCCATTTGTCTTATTTTCTTTCATAATTGTTCCAACGCAAAAAGTACAGTTATTGACTTTACCCATCTTTTTTAATCTATCAATGGTCTGTATCTCAACTTTCCCAACTCTCAACGTTGATGCAAACAAATTATTTACAATTGTTTTCTGACAAACAAAATTTATAAAATTAATGCTGCTGAATCCACCATCAACACTTATCAACCTGTAATCTTCTTTTCCGTTAGGCAATTCTTTCAAGACTGTATTTAGATTAATATTTCCTTTTTGCAATTTGTATACGACTCTTTTTCTGTTCTTTGTCTTTAAAATTATTCCTTGCATCTCTCAGCCACCATCTTCTCAATATACTCAATCAAAGTATATCGCTTCACCTCAACTTCATCCGTCTTGCTCTGTTTGTTCTCGTTCAATTTGTTACCGCCTTTCTTTTTCAAAAATCGCCCGACACAATGCCGAGCGTTCTTGATAGTCAAATTTTAAAGGAAAAATGAAATACTTCTTGTTTATTTTAATATTATTTGCTTGTGCTGTCAATATCGCATATTTTTTTAAATTCATCAAATTTAATACTATTCCCTCTTTCCGTTGCTTTTCACACCAAGCAATTCCAATTCCAATCCCTTAAAATCTATCTCTCTACTACCGCAATCATCATATCCATTTTTGCTATGTCCTTTTTTGTTGTCATAATTCCCCTCAAGTATCTTTGTCGCATTTGAAACATTTACAATCCAATCCAACCCAGCTGTGAATCCTCGACCGTTTTTACCTTGCAAAAAATCACTTTTACTCGACTTGGACAAAATCGTGTCAATTTGTTCCGTGTCGAACGCTTCCAAGAACGTTTTGATTTTCTTCTTTCTCGCATCTGTTAATTTTAGTACTTTTGGTAACGGAGTGCAGACAGAATGGAATTTATCAACAAATTCGGAATAATTAATTTGAGTGCGCTCGTTTGCGTTTACGCAAATTGATTTAGTCTCTCTCTTTTTTTTATTAACAGTACTATTCTCATTATCAGTATCATTATCAGTATCAGTATCATTATCAGTATAGGGTTTTTTGGGTTTCGGAAATAACCCATCGGTTTCTTTGGGTTTTTCATTTAACCCATCGGTTTCTTTGGGTTTTTCATTTAACCCATCGGTTTCAGATTTTAATTGATTAGGTCTGCCACCTTTTGAACCGTTTTCTCTATTTCTATCGCACTTTTGTTGATACTTTTTATAATCTCTGTCCATCTGCTTTTTGATAAAACTAAATGCCATCTTTGTCATACCCGATAGTTCAATTTCTGCTTGATTTGATGCGTATTCGAATATAGCTGTTAGTAAAATTCCTCGTTCTTCGTTGTTTAATAATTGCACATGTTCGTAATAGTCCATATACAAAACAAAACTTTTTTGCTCCATGATTCACCTACTTACTTTCTAGCACTTTTTTTAATTTTGCTTGATTTTCTTCGGTAGGTGTAGTTACTCCACGTTCCCAATTTTGATAAGATGTTAATGACACTCCAACAAATACAGCTACTTGCGTTTGCGTTAAGCCTCTTTCAATTCTGTTCTTTTTTAAATTCATTCTAAATCTCCTTTCTTCAATGTAATTATATTATACTTGTTGTTGTTATCATTGTCAACAAAAAAGTGCCAGTAGATTCAACCCCATTGACACGATTTGAAACGATAAAAATCAATGCTGTTTACCGATTCGGCACAATCAAATAATTTCCGCTAACAATCCTATCTGACTTCAACCCATTAACCCGAATTATTTCGTCCACCATCAAATCAATATTTTTATCAGTTTTTTCAGTGCAAATCGCACGGGATATGCTCCAAAGCGTATCGCCATACTCCACCTCGATTGACGTGTACGTGGTCGGGATTTGGTCGGGTTGTTCTTGGTCTGGTTGTTCTTGGTTTGGTTGGGTTAGTAGTCCAGTTGTTAGAAATATCAGCATTGTGCCAAGTGCGATTGTTAGTTTTCGTTTTTGATTGTTCATTTTAGTTTCCCTTTCTATAAATCAAATATTGTCATTTGTCCATCTAACTGAGAGGTTTCCAAACTCCCATTTGTTCGATAATATGTACTGTTTCCCACATAAGACTACTTCTTGTCTCTGAATTTTCATCTGCGCCTTTTTGTTTACCTGCAATGCTAAAATCTTGGCACGGACTTCCGTGTATTAGAAAGTCTGGCTTTAGATTGTAATTAACAACTGATTGCGTTTTATGTTTTAATTCTTTTTCAAACATAGCGTTGTATGATCTAACTGCTTTTTCGTCTATTTCAACATAATCAATTGACCTAACTGGTACACCGATATTTCTTAATGCGCATCTAGGTGCACCAATTCCACCAAACAATTCTAATATCTGTATCATGTGTCTTTATTCCTTTCCAACAAATCCAATATAACCCGACCAGTATCATCAATCTTGCAAAATTCAAACCGACACCCATACATTCGCTGCAAACTCAACATATTTTTTAGCAGTTTGTTTCCGTCTGTATTGCAATAACTACTTTTCCATGCCACCACGTCACGAATTCGCCCCATTCCTTGGCTGTTTTCGCAAATAAAGATTAATTGTATGCCTAGCGACTTTGCAAGCCTTAATTCACGTTTAAATCGTTTCGAATCGTTCGTGAGAATGTTCATTGCTAATTCGTCAAATTCTAATTTATGATCAATGGATAAAAAAGGGTTCAAATCGCTCATGTAATCGCCGACCTGCAACTTTTGAATCTTGTAGTCGATTTTGTTCGTGTCAAAATAGTTTTTGATATTTCGGTTTAATTTTACTGTTTTGGTTGTTTCTTTTTGAAATTGTTTTTCCCTGCTATCGACTAATATCATCTAATTAAATTTATCCAAACAAGGCAAGCTTTTTTGTTTGTGAAACAGTTGGTAAACTATGCGTGACGCTTTGTTAATAGTTACTACTTGCCTTGTTCGGAATCTCCTTTCTTAATTATTATCTTTAGTTGATTTATAGGAATAACCTTTCAACTTCAAATGTTCAGCCAACTCAAACAATTCCGTCTTAGTCAAATTAAGCACAAACATAGTATAAGTTTGATTTGCTTCTTTTTCAATTCGAATCTTCTCTGCTACTTCCTTGGCGATTCGCTCGACTTCTTCTTGCTCGATTCGTCTTGCTTCTGCTTTTTCAGCTTCAATTCTATCCATTTCAGCACGTTCTTCTTCCAACTCTTTTTGCATACGTTCAAATTCAATTTGTGCCAATCTATCTGCTTCTTTTTGTTTAGCTTGTTCTACTCGTTCTGCTTCAATTCGGATTGCTTCGTCTTTTTCAAATTGTGCTTTCTGTTCAGCAAGAAGTCTGTCACGTTCGATTTTTTCAATAGCTTCACGCTCTAACCTTGCTTGCTCTTGTTTAGCTTCTTCGATTAATCGTTCTTGCTCACGTTTGATTCGTTCAGCTTCGATTACTTTTTGACGTTCAGCTTCTAACTTTTCTTTCTCTATCATTTCTCTAGCGATTCGCTCTGCTTCTGCCTTGATACGTCTTTCTTCTTCTTCTTTCGCTTTGATTAATTCAGCTGCTGCACGTTCCTTTGCTATAATTTCTCGTTTCTGCTCTTCTAGGAGTGTAATAGTTTTGAACGCTCTGCCCAAATCCTTGTTGGCTTTGTAATCTTCTAAGGCTTTCCATGCAAATTCCGACCCAGTATCTCCAAGTGTTTTTACGTCTGTTCCAATTTTCGTAACATAATTATCTATGTCTAATTTGTACTGCTTGATTGTGTATGATACATTTAACATTTTTTCGTCAAACACGTCCATGAATACTGCGTACATTTCCAAACCTACCGATTTTGTTTGGAAATACTCAAATATCTTGTCTTTTTTCAGTGTTTTTCGCTTTGTGTCAAATTCTTCAATCTGCATCGCGATAGGTCGAATCGTATCGTCAACCACTCGCTTCAATTCTTTACATTGATTATCGAATTCCTCGGCGGGTCTCATGTATGCTTTTTTTGTTTCGATTCGTTTCGAATCAATCATGTTGGATAGCTTTCTAAGTTTAGCAGCATCTTCTTTTGCCATGATAAAATTATCCTCGGAATACACCAGGTCGGCATATTCTGAAACTTTTACTTTTAATTCTTCTCTTACTTGTTCGAAATTCCCAGTAAAGAAGCCTACTTTTTGTTCTAAAACGATTTGTAATTCTTGTTTTTCTGTTGACATAATTTAACTCTCCTCTTCCTTTCTTGATTCCATTCTTTCTTTCTCTATTTTCATGCAACTAACACATAGAAATCTACCACAGTTTCGTTTGCCGATGTCTGCCATTTCTTTAGCAGATTTAGTACCCATCGCTACGATTTCAGCCTTACAATCTTCGCAATAGAACTTTTCTAAGTTAGGCTTTTTATTCTTGATTCTGACTGCATCTACAACATCACCAAATGCCTTTGCCTTCTGTACACCTACAACAAATGCAAGACCAACCCAATCATCAATGTATGGTGTATTATGCACCTTAGAAATCATCTTACAATTTGCATTGTTCAGAACCATAGGTTTTTCGTTCTCTTTGAAATGTGCTACTGTACATGTTTCTTTTTTGCTACTAGATGGATTGTACACCTCTTCTTGACCAACTCTTGCTATGGTCAATGTTTTTTCTTCGTTCGGTTGGAATGAATACGCACCCATGTAATCTGGATTGTTTAATTTTTTCCAGTGTGTTTTTTCTACTGACATAATTTATTCCCCCTATTCTCCAAATAATGTTGTTTCTACGGACAATTCGCCCTCATATCCGTACCAATTACCACTCACTTTGCACTCATGATAAATTGAAATATACTCTCTGAATTTGTCATAACCTTGTTCAATAAATCCAGTGTCACACATGTAAACCCGAACTGCATAAGGTGGTTTCTTTTCTTGTGCGACAAAAGCAAATCCAAAGTTTTCAAATTCACATTGCATCAATCCCTCGCAGTACATACCTGCTTGCAAATCGTATCCGTACCTTCTTGCATCACGTTCAAAATGTCCGTCCTGGCACGATTGTGCTGACTTGTAATCTACTAATACGTTTAGTTCATCGTTGATCACGTCAGGTCTACACTTGCAAGATTCATTTGTGTCTGTGTCTGTCCAAAAGAAACTTTGTTCGATTCGACCGGTTAAAAGTTTTCTCGCTGTTGGATGCGCTGTGATAGCTAAATCCATTTGCTTGATTTCTTCAAATTGTGTTTCATCAATTATTTCTTTGTTTTCGTTGTTATCCATAAATACTGCTTTTTGTTCTTTACCGATTGTTGTTCGCAAATTGTATTTAGGCATAATCGCGAACTCATCGAAAAATGTTGATTTTTCTAAAATCCATTTGTGTGCAGCACGACCAAATGCAAACGATGCTGTATCTTCTTTCTGATTGTCTTGTTCCCACTTAAAATGCAATGGACTGGTACCAATTGTGTTTAATCTTGATTTACTGATTGCAGAATGTGAGTGGTATTCTTTATTTGTCATGGCTCGCACCTACTTCCTCAATTGCTATAATTCTAACATTGTTGAAATATGTATAGATTTCGTTATATCCATTAGGAAGTCGACAATTGTCTGTTTCGTAATTTTCAAAAGTCTCCTTGAACAGTTCTTCGCTAAGTTGAACGCATCCACTTGAACCAATTGCGTATACTCCAGTGAGTTCAGTTTCTTTCATAACTTTTTTGCACAGTCCAGTTAGTTGCATTAATTTAATTCCGTTTAATTTTTTCATTTCTTTTCTTTTTCTCCTTATATTGTTTTTATTTGACTTCATAAGTATAGCATACTGACGTGCGTAATGCAATAGTTTTTAATTAGTTTCTACATAAGTTTCAGCTAATTCGATTGTACTTTTCATTACTTCGCGAATCTGCTCACTTCTTAATATTCCAAGTTTTTTGCAAGCCTTGTTGTAATCTTTAACAAATCCACTTTTGTATTTAAAATTGATAGAACTCATGTTATTTCTGTCAAAAGTCCGTTGCGGTGTATATTTGTTCGTTGTTTCGTAATGAGACGAAAACTCCAACTCGTTCTCGTTTCCTTTCTTGTCAATTTCTATAACTTTATGATTAAACTTTCCTGCCCTAGCTGTAATTATGTCGTACACATCTTGAATTGCTCCAACTCTGTTTTTATCAATATTGAAGTGATCTGCAACCTCTTTTAATGTCATTGGAAGCGTTGCATTGCCGTTAGTTATTATTTTATACATTCATTTAACTCCTTTCTAGTTTTCTTCGAAACGCTGATAATATGCATTTCCGTCTTGCTGTTGTATTAATTCTTTTAACTCCGATTCTGTCAAATCGGGCATACCGTCAAACATATCATTGTTCCAATCATCTTCGTGCAGTTGTAAAAATTCTTCGTAGTTCTGACCGCCTTTTTCCATTCTAGCCATGTTGTAGCATTCGCGATTGATTATTCCTCTTGATTCTAGCTTATTAAATAAGTCCAAATAGCTATTAGCCGACTCTTTCCATGTAGTTACTTTGCTTACGCTTATTCCGCTCCAATTGATCATGATTCCCTCTTTTCTCGCCGTTATGCCGATACGTCAGCAGTTGTTATATGTTTTAAAAATCTTACAGTTCAATTACCCATTTGTTACCACTTTTCATTATAGCAACATTGACAAATTTATTAAATTCATTCATTTCAACCTTTATTTTTTCTACATCTTCCAATGAAATCATAAATTGTCCAAATACGAAAAATAATTCGTCACTTTCAATTTCGCTTTCTGTATAATAATCATCTAATACAACTAAGTTACGTACTGTTGTTGATTTGATCAATTTTTTTGTTATTCTCATTTTATTATCTCCTTTAATTTGTGTTAGTTTGTGATTATGCCTTCTTCGTTTGCGTCTTCGAAAACTCCGATTCTGCTTGTAACACCTGTAATAAAATGTGGTGCTGTAATTTCTGTATATCTATTTTCAAATTCTTCTAAATTTCCCATAAATACACAAGTTCTTGCTTTGTGAAATCCGCCCCAATTATCGTAGAGTACTTCGTTTTCATTTGCAAATTTGTTAATTAATCTTTTAAGTGCCAATTTTGTTCCGATTGTTTCTACTTCTTTTGCAAATCCTTCTGTGCAATATTGTCCGCTTTCTACGTATACTGTTACTTTCATATTATCCACCTTTTTCCTTTTTTGTTTGTGTTGTTTGTGTTTTGCTTATAACTTATTATAGCATACGCACAGCAGTATTGCAACACTTATTTTAAATATTTATTAAATAGTTTTCAAATAAAAATAGTGCAATCAGATTAAATCCAATCGCACTATAATAGTAGTTATTCAATTGTAATATACATAGCTTGCTATCTAATATTCTTTCAATATATCTTGCATTTCTCTGATTTTACGATAGCACTTTTCGAGCGATTCCGTTTCTTTGTAGTAGCAAAAGTTACTTTTTATGTCGATTTCTTTTGACATTTCGATAGATTCCATCATAAATTGTTCTGCGTGAGACAACTCTTGTTTAGCCATTTCTAGATATTTCAAGTTGTTTGTAGCTAAATAAACATGATAGTACTCTTTTGCTCCGTTTACTTCATCAGACATTTTGCACGATAATAATTCAATTTTATCTTTCATCATCATGCTTTGATACCTTTTAGCTTTCCAAGGAGCATGTTGTACATTTTTGGATTCATTTGCATTAAATCTTCAAAATGTTCCGACAACACATCGCTCAACATTCTCATGTGTTCAGTTGCTCCGTATTTGATGATTCTGTCCATTTCCGTATCAAGGTCGGTATCGCAATGATTGTGGTGGCAAAATCCTTTTTCTTCGCTGACAACTTTTGCAGAATGTGTATGGTCCTGGTATGTTGCGACTGCGACTGGTCCCGAATTAGTCATATGATC
Organism: Eubacteriales bacterium; assembly: GCA_044425815.1. Taxonomy (GTDB): domain Bacteria; phylum Bacillota; class Clostridia; order Lachnospirales; family Lachnospiraceae; genus CAUPWF01. Next base: position 2,907 of record JAWXVA010000021.1, on the reverse strand, counting down.
CAGTGCTTTTAATTCGCAAATAACATTCTTAGCTGTAACTTGATTTTCTTTTGTAATAGGTTTAGCCAATACAACCAAGTATTCTTTTTTTAATAAGTCCATTCTGTCTTGTATCATTTTTGAATCAAACACTATAAACACCCTCTTCCTTTTACTGCCTTGATTACTAAAAGTTGTGGATCATCTAAATAAGTTGCGACCAACACACTTCTGCATTGTAGTTTGCAAGGTCTCCAATATTGATTATTTTGAACCACTGTCAACTTAGTTGTTCCATCCGTGACAACAATTTGATTGCATTCGCTTTCTGCTGGTATTGATGTGTATATACCGATACACACTTTACTGCATCGACATAAATCAGTTAGTGATCCATTCGCTACAGTAACTGTTGTTGTTCCTTTCTCTGTTGCAATTGCAGTTGCTTTGATTAAACATCCACAAAAATTACAATTTCCAGTGCAATTTGCCATAATTTTACCTCTTTCTTTTTTGTTTTGATTAATTTAAATAAAAAGAGAATGGATTTATCGTCCACTCTCTTCTCTCACACTAAAAGTGGAATTATTCTTCTTTTTCTTTTGCAACACTAGAAGTGATTGTTTCACTTGCTGTTGATATCGCACTAGCGACACTTGGCATTGTTTCTTCTAAAGTTTCCATTCCAAATTTAACAGCTCCCTCAGCAATCATTCCCGTTGTGTTTGTAGCGGCTTTCAATACTGTTCTTCCCTTATCCGTCCCGATTAGCATAGCCAAACCAAAACCGATTAGGAATTCCCCACGCATACTAAGCTACTCCGAAACCGAATCCGTTTGATACCGGAATTGATTGTCCTGTTGTCACAAATCCTTGTGCGTAAAATGGTGGAGACATTGGCAATCCATCGATTCTACGATTCAATTCACAACAACAATCCTTATTTTGCATGAATAATGCAGTAAATTGTGCTGTAGCAGATTTTTCTTGCTCCAACGAATTGATTCTTAACTTCGCATCAAATAACTTTTCAGCTTGGTTAGCATCGTGAATTCTTGAAGCTTGTGCCATGATCTCGTCTTTATCATCTCTAGCGCGCTCTCTTGTCTTTTCAGCTTCTGTTTGAATTAGATTTTGAGTAGTTGCTGTGTTGATAATTGTTTGTTTTTCAACTTGGCAATTAGATGTGCCGTGACAATCTCCAACTGATCGAGAAATTTCTGCTGCTTCAACTCTGTTTCCGAATCCGTTTCCAGTAAACACGATAAAAAATAGGAACACTAGAATCAAAATCCCCCAAATACTTGTTTTGTTTTCGTCCATCTTAAATTCTCCTTTCAAAAGAATATTTATAAAAAGCTTTTCGCTAATTATTTAAGTCGGTTCAATCTATCAGATAAGCTTGAATTTGACACCACAGAACCATTCTGTGCGTTTGAGTGTGGAATTGAACCACTCGAACCATTTAACTCGCTAATAGCGCCTTTTAGCGTATCATCGTCAATTCCTAGTTTTTTCAATCCCATTTTTACAAGTGGATTGTTTGCGTAGTTGATAGCTTTGCCAAACGTTCCAGTACCACCATTTTCATTTATAATCTTTTTTGCTATGTCAGCAGTACCAGTTAATTCACCATTTTGAATAACTCCGTACTTTTTAGCCATTCCAATCGCTTCGTTAACTTTCGATTGGTTCACTCCCAACTTGCTTGCGATTCCTTGGATTTGGTTTAGGTTCATTTTTCGTTTCCCCCTGATCTAATTTTTTCGATAAACTTTCCATCATTAATAGTATTTTTCTATTTAATTCTTTTTGTTCAAACAGTTCCTTTTGCAAATCGGAATTGATTTCTTCTTGCGTTTTTGGACGTGATTCCAACCCAGCTTCAACCAATTTATCAAGATACTTTTCTTTCAAGTCAAAAAACTCTTCGGCTTTAGATGTTGCAAGTTCAGCATCATTTTTCATGCTCAAATATGCTTCTGTTGTGACTCCGACACATTCTTTTGAGCCATACATGTCGATACTAAATATATTATTTCCGTCAACAATTACATTCATATTAATTCGCTCCCTTGTTGTGATTTAATAAAATTGTACAACAAAAAAGAACACATCTAAATTGATTAGACATGTCCTTAAAGTTCTGTATTTGTGCTATATGTGTTTGAACAGCTGTTCTTGTGAACGATATACCCTTTTCTTGCATTGATCAATCGATAAATTAAATTCATCTGATAGACATTGAAATGTAACTCCATCTAACAATCTACGTTTCAACATGGCACGATTAATCTCGTCATGTACCCATTCTTCAATTAATTCAATCCACTCCGTTCTAGATTTGTCATTTACGGATTTTGACAACACCATCACCCCCACAATTTTTGCAAGCCTTGGTACCTGACTTTGATTTTTTTGTTCTAGTTTTGGTTGTTTTGGTTACTGTCTTGGTCGCTCTTGCCATCAAAGTTTACCTCGCCATCTTCGTTTATAACAGCATTACCATTTCCATCACCAGTATCGGATGTATAGGTTGTTGTTTCAGTAACAATCGAATCTTCGAAGCTCATTTCATATTGCATCCATAAAAAATTACTAGCAACAAGAAGAACAGTAAGTAATAGTGTTACAAAAAAATGTCTTTTTTCTCTTCTTTCAGTTCTTGCCATTTCACTTTCATGCACAATGTATGGTATTGGAGATAGTTCGCTTTCTATCTTTTGTAATTTTTCGTTTATGCTATTCATACTACTCCTTTTCGAGAAATTCAACCCTTTTTTCAATTCCGTCAATCCTCGTGTTGATTTGGTCAACATTTATCGTTTTTACATCTTTTTTAATTTCAGCAACATCTTTTTTAATATACTCAATGTCGCTGTTTAATTTTCCTTGCTTTTCTGCTTCTTTTTTTGTTCCGTTTTTTT
>JAWXVA010000132.1:0-6268 GCA_044425815.1 Eubacteriales bacterium | reverse complement strand
CAAGCGGTGCATTTGGAAATGTGGAGTATGTGATATATGAAGAACCGCAGAATGTGGTTGTAGATTCACCGTGTGCGGAAAATCCGTATACGATAAAACCGAACACGGAAATGACGGATCCTTAGTAGTAACAGTTCAGCCATTAGCTCGAATCCGCAAGCTACTTCTCGCTGTGGCAGAGCGCCATATATAAAACCAACCGCAGTTCTATACACTAGCAAGCTAGCATAGAACTACGATTGTTTTTATGCATGGCTGAACTGTTTAACAAATACTAAACAATTAAATACTAAAGAATTAAAGACTAATCTATCTATCCATCACGGAGAGGGGGTGATGGAAGATGTAGGAGATATAGAAGATATGGATGTAGTAGGTTTGCTAGCAAAGATTCGTAATCAGATTGAATATGACAAATTATGCAATGCCTATGGAGTAGAATTGATAGATGGATTGATGAGCTTATTTGAAGATGTATTTTATACAACCAATAAGACCTTACGTGTAGGTGGAGTAAGTAAATCCATTGTACAAGTGAGAGAACGATTTATGAAACTAGATAATCGGATTTCTGATATACGATATAATGTGAAAAAAGAGCGGTTAGAAAAGGCAAGGTTGAAAATACAAAATAACAGTCGTGCTAGAGATAATAAAGACCTTCTAGAGCATAATGTCAAGCTAGAGAGTGAAAATGTAGAACTGATGGAACAGAAAGTTACGTTGACGGATAAAAATGAGGAGTTACAAGACCAGCAGGTGTCGTTGAAGCAACAGTGTTACCAGTTAGAGCAGGAATATGAGTCTAAGCAAGCATATCTAGATCATGAGTTAAAGCAGCAAGTGGCGCAGGTGGAAGAGGCAGTAGAAGATTGGGGCAAGATAATGAGGTATGTTTCGAGTCTGGAAGATACTTATGAGAATAGTCGAGAATGGCAGCTAGATGAACCGAGTGGATTCATGACAGCAAGGACATATAAAGAGAAGATTGTGGATCCGTTGGTGCGTAGGTTGAAAGAGGTGATAGTTAATCTTGCGAGGAAGTGCTCTTGGTTGGAGAAACAATTGCAGAAGAAGGAATATGAAAATCATCAATTGAGTAATCTGGTGAGTCAGCATAAGGACGATAAGCAGTACTGGGAGTATCTGACTAAAGATATGAGGGTAAAGGCTGATAAATACGATGTGTTGGAGCGTGGTATGGGGACAGAGCAGATAGAGCATGTGATGAAGGTGGTGGAAGAACGAGAGAGGGGGTGGAGATAGGAAGAACAATACGTCATGAGAAAAAATCTCATAACGTATTGAAAGTGGTAAATACATATGGTAAACTATGTATACACAAAGAAGGAGGCGAATGCGATGTTAAGTCAATTTTCATTTTCAAATTATAAATCGTTCAAAAATACTGCTTTTCTAGATATGATGGCAGAGTCAATTAAGGACAATATGGAGAGTGTTATAGTCAATACCACAGATGAGGAAAGATTTCTCCCAGTGGCGTCTATTTATGGACCAAATGGTGGTGGGAAATCTACAGTGCTTGAAGCGTTGATATTTTTAAAATCATTTCTGTTACAGCAGATTATACTATCAGATATGCAGGATGAAAGTGATAGATTCCGTGCTAGGTTTATCAGTAAAATTTCAGTGAGTTTAAAGAATAAATATCATAGATTTGCAGAGGAATGCAAGGAAATACCTACGGAGTTTGATTTAATGTTTCGTACAGAGGAAAGCGAATTTCGATATCAATTATCAATGATAGAAACGCTGATTGTTGAAGAAAATCTATACGTAAGAGCGCTAAATAGTGAAGAAGTGGATATTATTTTTGAACGTTCAGAAGAGGAATGTGTATTAGGAGAAGAAGTAGAAGGTATTGCAGTAGAGAGAATTAAAAATACAATGCCGTTATTAACACATATTGCAATGAATTATGAAATACCACGAGTTAATGATGCAATCATATGGTTTAAAAATGTGAAAGTAGTAGATTATAATTCACCGTTGTTAGATCGCCAAATTATTATGCCGGAAGAAGAAAAAAGTAAGAAGCAAATCTTCCAGATATTACAAAGCATGGATATTAATATTGTTGATTTTCGTATCGAAAAAGATTTGGATGGAAATATCGAAGATATTTATGCAAAGCATGTATTACCGAATGGTAATGTCGTAGAAATTTTATTTGAAGAAGAATCTAGTGGAACAAAGAAGTTGTTTAGTTGTTTGGCTGAAATTATAGAATGCTTGGACAAGGGGCATCTTATGATAGCAGATGAATTGGATGCGAAGCTACATCCTAAGTTATTAAAGAGCATTGTTGGATTGTTTACAAATCCAAATACGAATAAAAAAGGTGCACAATTATTATTGACTTCTCACGATATTACAACTATGATTCCAGAAGTATTTAGAAGAGATGAAATATGGTTTTGTGCAAAGAATCCAGAAAATGCTTCGAAATTATATTCACTTATTGCATTTCGTAAAGAAAATGGATTGCCACCTAGAAACGATGAAATATATGGAAAACAATATATGGAGGGACGTTATGGAGCGGATCCATATGTTCAGAGAATATTAGAATGGGGGACTGTTGATTGAGTTTAAAACCTCTTAAGGCTAGTGAAATCAAGAAAAATCAGAGTAAGCTAAATGCTAAAATGAATAAGGCTAAAAAGAAAATAGAAGGAATTTTACCACCGTATATATATATTATTAGTGAAGGTACGAAAACGGAGCCTAATTATATAGCAGGAATGGTAAGGACGATTAATTCAAAGTATTATGATTTTGGTTCAAAAAACCGCATTGTTGTGAAGGGAACTGGTCGGAGTACTCGTAGTTTATTAAATTATGCTAGAAAGCAAGTGGAAAAAGAATTACCGGAAGCAACCGTAGTTTGGCTGATGTATGATAAAGATGATTTCCCAGAAGATGATTTTGATAATACGCAATATAGTGCGGAAGGGCGACAAGATAAACGAGAGTACAGGGTAGCTTGGTCTAATGAATGTATCGAGTTATGGTTTGTATGGCACTATCAAGAGCTGGTATCAGATAATGGAAGAGAGCATTGTAGAAAGATTCTAGAAGAAAAGATAGGATATGAGAAGAAACAACAAAATATTTATGACGTATTAGCTGATAAAACAGAAATTGCAATACAAAGAGCGGAAAAGCAATATGAATCTTATGGAGAAGATGTACCACCATCTAAAAGATGTCCAGCGACAAGAGTACATGAATTAGTGAAGTACCTACAACAGTATTTATAAGTTTGATAATAATAGTAAATAAATATTATTAGTGATATGATAAGCAATATTTAGAAGGCAAATATGGAGCAGATCCTTATCTAAGAAAAATTATAGATGGGGGGCAGTGAATGGCTAAGGTTGCAGGCAGAGAGCGGAATCATTGAATAAAATAGTATAATATTTGAAAAAGAAGTATGAAAACGGAATAAAAATTGATATAATGCAAATAAGCCGTTGGGAGGCAAGGGTAATGCCCTGATCCAAATATCTCATTCGCGGGAGAGAGAGTTGCTATATGCACTTTCTCTTTTTTGTGTTAAAAATATAGTGACGAAAGATAGAAAAATGGAGTAGGCATCCAATAATATGGATGCTTTTATTGAGTTTTAGTGATATACTTGAAAGAAATAGAAAGTTGAGAAAATAAGTATGGCATTAATCATATGTTCGGAATGTGGAAAAGAAATTAGTGATAAAGCAAAAGCGTGTATTCATTGTGGTTGTCCCATAGAAATTATTAATAAAGAAATTGATGAAAATGTGAGTAGATAAGACAAAGAAGAAATGCAAGAAGTAGAAAAGAAAATACTTGAGATGTTTATTGATGAAAATCAACTCTTATCGGTTAAACAAATTAAAAATGAACTTGGTATGGTATTGGTAAAAGATATAACTGTAGAACAGATATTAGAACGAATGTGTGCTTCGAATATGTTACAATTAAAATTTGATGGTGCTATAAAATACTCGCTTCCTATGAAATTTGAAAATATACCAATTAATTCCTTAAATAAACCATCTAGACTTGCAAGTCCGAATGGAGTAAATACTGTTCATAAAATTAAATGTCCTACTTGTAACTCAACGGATGTAACTAAAATCAGTGGGGCTAATAAAGTAGGGGCAGTCGCATTATTTGGAGTTTTTTCAATGGGACATGTCTCCAAAACATTCAAATGCAATAAATGTGGATATAAATGGTAATTTTCTATGGCAGATAAAACAAATGCAGAGAATGAGGAACTCAAAAATCCGATTTCATCATTGGGAGTAAGAGCACGTACTGTAGATGAAAATGCAATGTAAAAAACAAATATAACGAAGACATTTGCAAAGATTATGGAAGAGTGTGAAGAGAAGCAGTACCAATAGAAGCGACGGATGAAATGAAAGCTGCATTTACACTGGGACATACGATGGATGAAATGATCATAAAATATGCGACTACACATGATTGTCTGGAAGCACCGAAATTGACAGCAGAGGAAATAAAAAAGACAACGAAGCAGATTTTAGTAGGAACGGCGTTGACGGAAGTACCAGATTTTGCGGAGTTTATGGAGTTTGCGATACAGTTTTGGGATGAGAAGAATATAATAGAATAGGGATTCCATTTACAAAAAAGACACTTACCACAACAACCAAAGTGGGTAAGTGTCTTTATATGATTTAGTTATTCATCATCATCAGCATATCTTACTAATCTAACCATGTTGAACACTCTTTGTTCATCGCCTTGTGGGGCATTTGGATCAGAGGTTGGATATTCTTCATAATCGCCTGTTTTAGGATCACTTCTTTGAGCACCTGTTCCATGAACATCAATTTGTTCTCCGTCCATTTCGCCCATTGCTAATCCAAATACCATATAACAAGCTGCACCGTATTGTGTTTCGCAAGCACTTAAATCATCGTGTGTTGTACCAGACCAATAATAAGCATAATCACTTACTCCGAAATAATTTGTAATGGAAGTGCAGTAGAATAAATCATCAATACCTGCTTCACCAGTTAAAATGGTTGTTTCATCATAATCGCAGATGCTTTGTAGTTCTTTAATATCTGGTAACATCCAATCGTCATAGCCTAAGAAGTTTTGCTCGTTCATTTCTTCTACCCAAGCGAGTGCGTCTTCCCAAGTGAAGGTACCATCTCCGTATTCGCCAGCTTCATAATAGCCAGAATCGTATTGTGTCCACATTAGACCAGTGGCTTCGTCTGTAATAGTGTCATCACCATTATCAACAAATAAGTTTTGCCCATAGCTTGTGTTTCCACGAACATAATAACAATAGAAATCTTTATCTATTTCATAGCCTTTAATTCTACCATCGGCAAAATTATATCCAAAAACAGTAGTATTTCCACCTAATGTGTCAGAACCATAAATTGTAGAACTTAAAATCTGAGAATCAATAAATCTAGCTTCACCAGCTTCGTCTCCATATGTGAATACAAAGTAATCTGTATCAATGTATGGTGTTGAAGTATCAGAGCTTGTGCCAGTTGCACCAGAGAAATCAACTAATGAATATACTTCTTTAATTGTTGGAATTCTCCAATCATCATATCCAAGATATTCTATTTCATTTAGATATTCTAAATATTCCACAGCTTCCGTCCATGTCATTTTTTCTCCTGGATCTTGTGTCCACATCAGACCTGTTACATTATCTGATACTGTTCCGTCTCCATTATCGGTGTAACTTGGTTCATTATTTACATACTGAGCATCTTGACCGTAGAAGGCATCACCTTCTTCTGGTTCGTCAATAATTGCATCATTTGAATAAAATAATGCTTGATTTGTATCTACGATAGGATAGCTGCCAACTTCAGCTGTATAACCAACAGCTTCTAACAATTCAGCCTCAATAGCTTCAGCTTCTTCAATTGTAATAGTGCTACCAGTCGACATCATACCGTCGCCGCTTGATGAATCCATACCTATCTGTGCATTAGATTCATTAACAGATTCAGTGTCGATTCCTAGTTCTTCCATAATAGCTTCTAGATCAACTACGAGAATTAATTCTTCCGCTTGTTCATCAGTGATAATACCTTCTTCAACTGCGCCTAAAAAAGGATTTATCTCTACGCGTTCCATTCCTTGCATCATGCCTTCAGGAAATTCGCCTTCAGGGATTTCACCTTTAGGGATTTCACCTTCAGGAAATTCGCCTTCAGGGATTTCGCCTTCAGGAAATTCGCCTTCAGGGATT
>JAWXVA010000020.1:0-32422 GCA_044425815.1 Eubacteriales bacterium | reverse complement strand
CAAAATAGATTTTGACAGAATTTATGACATGAAGTACACTAAGGGAAACAAATCTAAGGAATCTTTTATATCTAGGATCACTTTACTCTTTCCCAACTGACAATAAGTTTACTCTATCCAAGTTGAAAAATAACTTGAACTTAATACATAAACATGGTATTCTTTACATAGGATATAACTGTAGTGACTACAGTTTTGGTCTGGGTGAAAACTCTTTGGACCACCGTAGGCGGGAAGAATTTCCCGCCATTTTTTTATTCGAGGGGATAGTATATGAGTGAGCTTAGTATTTTTGTAGATGAATCAGGAGATTTTGGAGAGGTTAAAGTACGACCAGCATATTATCTAGTTACTTTTGTTTTTCATAATCAAAATATAGATATAGTGCAACAGGTTGAAAGGTTAGAAGAAAGTATTAGATTAGCAGGTTTTGAAGAAGAATATATACATACTGGACCAGTGATAAGAAGAGAAGAGGTTTTTGCAAAATATAATATAGATGATAGAAGAAAATTACTATATAAGATGCTGAATTTTGTGAACTCTTGTCCGATATCATGTTTGACTGTAGAAATTGACAGAAAAGAAGCTGTAAATAAAGTGGATTTGTCTGGGAAATTAGCAAAAGCAATTAAAATAGCATTTATGGAACACCAAGAGTATTTTTTCTCGTTTGATAAAATTATAGTGTATTATGATAATGGTCAAAGCGAATTGAGTGCTATTTTAAATGTTGTATTTACAGTTTTATTTACAAATGTGGAATTTCGTACAGCAGAGCCACAAAAATATAGATTACTTCAAGTTTCTGATTTTATATGTTCTATGGAACTTTTAAGAATTAAGAGGAATGAAAAGAGACTTAGTAAGTCAGAAACGATGTTTTTTTATAAATCACAAGAATTAAAAAAAGTTTTTTTGAAAAGTGTTGAGAAAAAAAGAATAGGTAGATAATTATGTGGAGAGAATATCAGCTCGCAACCTTAAGTTATATAAGGATGTGAGCTGATTTTTTGTCTCTACGGCCACTGTATCTTCCATTCAAAATACTCATCAACCGTAATCTCTCCATCTTCAAGTTCCTTTTTCTTTCGACTCCAATCGAGTAGAAAATCATTTACCAACCCATAATCGAATGTAAGTGCCACTGGAGCACTAGCTGAACGGTGTTCATCATCATTATAGGTCATTGCAACATCCTCATTACGATACACTGGTGTTGTTTCAAATAATTTAATGGTATTCATATTACCAGCTTCTTCTAGCCAGAATAGTGTTTCTATTATATCTTCGGCAGCCCCCATATCATAATTTTTCAGAGCAATATAATTTACATCTAATATTTTCGCTATATCCATTACCATATCATTTTTGGGAACACGGTAGTTGGATTCGTATTGTGCAATTCGCACTGCTTGATTTTTTCCTTCAAAACCAAGAGCAGCACCAAGTTCAGCTTGTGTCATATTTCGGAATGTTCGAATTCTTTTGATTCTATCTCCGATTGTCATAGTTGATACCTCCATTTCTTTATCTGTTAGGGTGATTATAGCATATAAATATATGGAATAAAAGAATTATTTAACAAAAATGATAAATTTAACAAAAAAGTTATTGACTTAAAGAAATAGATGTGATAAAACTATAATACATTAACAAATATGTTAAATACAAAAATGCACATTGGCAATTGAATAAATGAAAAAAGTGAAGACAACAACGCTCTAAGTATTCTTCGTATGAAGTACATAGCAATAAAAATTCAGAGGAAAGGAGGGCATGAATGGGAATTGTATTTATAGGAGTTGAGGAAGTGATGGAAGCACTAGGAGTTTCGAAATCAAAAGGTTATGAAATCATCAAAACATTAAACAATGAACTAAAGGCAAAAGGGTTCATAACAATTTGTGGAAAGGTCAGCAAACAATATTTCGCAGAGAAGTTCTACGGTGCAGAAGATATGATATAGAAATCATATCAGTACATTACTAACAAAGCAGGAGTCTAATCACTAGTGGTTGGACTTCTAAATAAAGAAAATGGAAAGGAAGTGGTGATTATACCAGCGTATAAAGATAAGCAAATGGGTACATGGTATGCGAAGTTTTACTCGAAGAATTGGAAGGGTGAGAACAAACAGATAAAGAAAAGAGGGTTTGCAACTAAGAAGGCGGCGTTAGATTATGAACGTAATTATAAGTTGAGACAAGAGGGGGCACTGGATATATCGTTTGAGGAATTCTTCAAGATATACACGGAGGATAAGAAGAATCGCTTGAAACGTAATACTTGGATATCTAAGGAGTATATCGTTAGGAAGAAGATACTTCCGTACTTTGGAAATCTGAAAATGAAAGAAATTATGTTTTGGACAAGAGAAGAGTATCAATTATTTTCTAAGGCGATTATGGATAAGGACGTTTCCTACTATGCATTTGAAATGTTGTATTGGACTGGGGTACGAATTGGCGAACTGATGGCATTAACGATGGAGGATTTCGATTTTCAAAAGCAGACTGTACGTATTAATAAATCGTACCAGAGAATTGAAGGAGAAGACGTTATAACATCACCTAAGACGCCGAAGAGTGTTAGAACGATAAATATTCCGAAGTTCTTGGTAGAGGAAATGAAAGAGTATTTTGCAATGTTGTACAAGTATAAGAAAGATGATCGAATCTTCCAGATTTCAAAAAGTTTCTTACATCATGAAATGGATAGGGGAAGTAAAAGTTCGGGGGTAAAAAGAATCAGAATTCATGGATTAAGACATTCTCACATATCGTTGCTAATTGAATTAGGATTTTCAGCACTGGCAATAGCAGATAGAGTAGGACATGAAAGTATAGAAATTACATATCGATACGCACATCTATTTCCATCAAAGCAGATAGAAATGGCACTGAAACTTGATATGGAAAAGAATGAAATGGAGGGTGATTATGGACCAGAAGAAGATGAAGAAAAAGAGAATGAGAAATGTATTGATCTCGTTTCGTATGTTGCCGCAAGAGGCTAATAATCTTAATCAACAAGTAGCATTAAGTGGATTGACAAAACAAGATTATATTATTAAATGTTTGCTAGAGCGAGAAGTGCGAGTGGTGTGTGGCAGGAAAGTGGCAAGAGAGATGCAAGAGGTCTTAGAGGCGTTGTTGGAAGAGTTACAGTATTTGGAAGAAGGTGTGGTGCCGAGTGCAGAGATTTTGGAACCGCTAAAAAATGTACTTGAAATTCTTAATACAGAAGATGTTGAAAATAAATTAGAGAATAGTGATGGAAAGGAGCAAGTGTTATGGAAATAAGAATGAAGTGGATTGATGGAATAGGATATCCTCAGATGACGGAGCCAACAGAAACAGAAGAAGATGTCATGGTGTCTACGGGAAAATATGGAAGAATGTGGATGCGTTTTATGAAAGAAAATGATACAGACAGATATTATCATTTCTTGAGACTTGGAGAATTGGGAGAAGTGACAAAACGAGTAGATGAAGAGGCAAATGACAGATTGGATAATATCATGGAGGTGCAATTTAAAAAGGTGGTATATGTGAATTCTAATTCAACAATGGAGCGTTGGACAAAGCATGAGCAGATTCATAGATTAGCAGAAGAAATAGTCCTAAAAGAAATCGTTCTCTGCAAGCGATAATTAGGAGTGGAAGTAATGTGGATTTCGTTGTCGATAGAAGAAAAATTCGCATTATCTGCAACGGTAGATAGCGGGGCTTGGGGACGCAGAACCCCAACAAGATTTGCCCAATGTGTACACAGGGCGAATCTTGCTCTACTTCAATTTATCCGAGTACGCAGGGTGGCGTACTCTCTAATATGAGCCTTTCGGCGATAAAATATGCGACGTTTCCGGAGCTAATTAACTAAATGAAAAAAGGAAAGAAATCACAAATTGTGAGAAGAGGATAATGAATGGTAAAAAGAAAAAGACCGTGTCAAATGACATTTTGGGTAACAGAAAATGAAAGAGAAATCATTGTGAAAAAGGCAAATCAAGCAGGAATCAGCACATCAGAATTTCTTAGAACTTGTGCATTAAGTAAGCATTTAAAAGTATCAAATCAGGAGTTGGTGGAACAGATGAAAGACTATTCTATGCACTTTGGAAGACTATGTTCTAATGTGAATCAAATAGCAAGACGCATGAACCAAGAAGGCAAATTGAATATTTTGACAATGGAACTTTTTAGAATGTGTAGGGAATTGGATGATATGAAGATGCGGATGAAAATGATTCTAGAATCGAAAGCAGCATAGGTGGTGGGAAATGGCAATAGTAAAACACATCGCAGTGAAGAATCGATTTTATTCCGGAGCAGAATTATATCTATGTTATGAGCATGATGAGAAAACGGGAAAACCAATTGAAGATATAAATGGTCGGCTAGTTCCGCGAAAGAATTATCTGGTAGAGGGAGTCAATTGTAACGTGGAAACATTTGGAGCAGAATGCTTAGAAACCAATAATAAATATCATAAGAACAAAGGAATTCGAGACATTAAGGCTCACCACTATATTATAAGCTTTTTCCCAGAAGACGATATTACAATGGCAGAAGCTATGGAATTTGGAAAAGCATTTACAAATGAATTTGCAATGGGACATCAAGCACTTGTAGCAGTTCATCCAGATGGACATAATGGAAGTGGAAATATGCACATTCATATTTCTATAAATTCCGTTAGAAAATTAGCTGGAAAGCAAATGGAGTGGCATGAGAAACCTTGTGAATATAAGGTGGGGTGTAAACATAAATGCACTAATCGGATGCTTAGAGAAAGTAAGTTGTGGATTATGAATCGATGTAGGGAAATGAATCTGAATCAAGTAGATTTGTTCAGAAGTAATTATCGACAAAATTATTGGGCTAAGAAACGAGGAGAAGAAAGAGATAAAGACTTTGTGAGTGATAAGGATTTGATTCGTTTCTGTATCGATGAATCATTAGAAAATGCAACTAGTATGCGTGGATTTATTACCTATATAGAGCAAAACTTCAAATTAAAAGTGCGTGAAACTAAGAATTCTATATCATTTAAACTAGATGATAGTAAAAGATCAATTCGTGGGAAGTCATTGGGAGATGGTTATACGAAACAAGTGCTAGTTGAAAAATTACGTCATCGTTCAGAGAAGAAGAGACGAGAGAAGTTTTTAAGTATAAGAGCAGAGAAAGCGTTGGAAGAAAAACAACGAAAAGAACTGGAAGAACAAAAGCGTTTAGAGTATGTAGAGACTGTTGTGACAGAAACACCAGTAGAGACCATCCTACAAGTAGAATCACGAATTGCAGAAGAAGTGGAAGAAAATGATTTGAGCACAAAAGTGGGTCGATATAGGGAACTGAAAAAGCAACGACCAAACTTGAGTGAGGCAGAATTGGTTGAAATCTTTGACATTTTAGAGATGATTAGAGATAGGACAGGAACAGAATATATAGTGAAAGAGGACACGAGTGATATAAACAGTGATTTGGATGTAGGTAGAGATAATGGATGTTATGAGAGTCATGGTAGAAGCAGATAGAAGTTGCAATAATGGTGGTTAGAAAATAAAAGGATCCCTAGGTATCTTATGAGTAAATCTCATGAGGTATCTAGGGATTTATTTTGTGTTCGGAACATTTGCAAATATAGTATTGAAATCGGTATTAAAAATATCAGCTAGTGCAATTATTTCACTGATACGAATATTGCAGGTGCCGGATTCGATTTGAGAATAAGTGCTACGAGAAGTAGGTAGATTACGAAGTTGTAATTGAGCAACAACTTGCTCTTGGGTTAAGTTACAGGCATTTCGTAAATTGCGGATATTACTGCCGATAGAAATATCATTTACTTGTTTTAATTTCTGAGCCATTTGAAATACCTCTTTCTTTGTGTAGTATGTGCCTTTTTATTGATTTTAGTATAAAAAGAAACTATAATTGCAATGAATAGATTGCAAAGAGAAAAGAAGAAAAGACATATGAGTAGACGAGTAAAAAGAGCGGGGATAATAGCAAGCGGTTTGGTGATTGGAATAATAGTTGCAATGCAATTAAATAAAGAGCAGGAAGAGTTTTCTTCATTTACCACAATCAGTAATGGACAGGTCGTGAGTGCTTATGTGAACGGTGAAAATGTGATAGATGAGCGGAGAGAACTAGAGGAGAAAGTAAAGGAAAGTGTAGGGGAATATTATGAAAGAGAAGTAGATGAATTAGTATTTAAAGGGTTTTGCATGCTGGAAATGGAGGGTATAACGGTGGAAGTTGAAGTAGATGGAGTGTGGTATATGGTGGAATGTGATATGGATGGGGAAATAGTGAAGTGAAGGATCAAGTGATCTTGAAAAGTCAATGATTTTCAATAAAAATGTTTGTAGAGATCTTGTCAAAAAAATCGTTTGTGTTATAATGGCTATATGAGATCGAAATTAAGTTCGATCAACAAATGAAGAAATGGTGGAGCAAATGAAAAAAGTTGGAATTATAGATGCAGATTTAATGGATAATGGGACAAGACATCCTAACTTGGCATTAATGAAAATAGCGGGGTATCATTTGGAATTAGGTGATGAGGTAAATCTGATCTATAAATCATATGGTGAAGTAGTTGATTATGATGAAATTTATATGTCTAGGGTATTTACTTTTACAGAGGTTCCAGACTGGGTAATAAAATTACCCAATATATCATATGGTGGAACAGGATTTTATGAAGATGGTGGAGAAAATTTACCAGATGAGATCGAGCATCATATGCCATATTACGATTTGTATTTGGATTATGTTAATGAACAAATTAAATTGGGAAAGGCAAGAAGTAAATTTGCAGATTATTTGGATTATTCAATCGGTTTTGCTACGCGTGGATGTTTTAGAAAGTGCTCTTTTTGTGTGAATAAGAAATATGATAGGTCATTTATACATTCTCCGATTAAAGAATTTTATGATGAAAAAAGACCATATATATATTTATGGGATGATAATATACTTTCGCATCCAAAGTGGAATGAAATTCTTGATGAATTGGAATCAATAGGAAAACCTTTTCAGTTTAGACAAGGAATTGATTTGAGGTTAATGACAGATGAAAAAGCAAAGAGATTTGTGAATACACACTATCATGGAGATTTTATATTTGCATTTGACCATATTGAAGACACAGATCTAATTGTAAACAAAGTCCAACTATGGAAACGATACTCGTCTAAAGTATGTAAGATGTATGTTATAAGTGCATATAATTCGCAGGATGAAAGAGATATAGAAGATGTTTTTCAACGTATTCATACGTTGATGAAATATGGGGCATTGCCGTACATTATGAGATATGAAGAATATAAAAATAGTGAATTTAAAGATATTTATATTCAATTAGCACGATGGTGTAATCAGCCGAGCTTTTTTAAAAAGAAGTCGTATAGAGAGTTTTGTATAGCTAATCAAGAATATAAAAAAGACCAAACATCAAATTGTTCAGCATATCAATCTATGTTAGATTTTGAAGCAAGATTTCCTGAAATTGCAAATACTTATTTCGATTTGAAGTTTGAACAAGAAAATATGTATTCTCTTCAGTATGGATATGGCAGGAAATATGCAAATAAGCCATTGTGTGAATTTTGCGAAAGGTCAGGTTTGTGTTGGGAAACGATACTATCAGATAAAGAAAAAATAGTAGAAAAATATTTAACTAAAGAAGTTGATATCAATTGTTTGCAATATAAACATTCGAACTGTACAGTTAGTCCAACTTTAGTAGCAGAGAAGGTTGCAGTGGCATTATTAGGGTTTAGTTTAGAAGAATTGATAGAAATTCTTAGAAAAGCGGAAACTAGAGAAGATGTTAAGGCTGATACAATAATTCAATATAGTGAAATTGAGGACGCAATTTTTGAGCTACCTTATATTTTAAAAGATAGTGTAGTTGGCGGTACGTATGATGCGATAGGTGAATATTTAGAAAGAAACAGACCGGATTCTAAAAAAAATAAGGTTGCATTTAAAAAATATGGAGAAAATCATTCGAAAATGGCCACATTACTTGATTTGGCTATTATTAGAAAGAAAAAATTAAAAGCAGTTGTTGAAATATCGGAAATGGCAATGTATTATTGCACTCTTTCGCGAGAAAAGCAAATGAAACTAAGTGCTAGATTGTGTTTACGTATACCGATAGTTCAGAATCAATTGGTAGCAGAAAGGGATATAGATACAATTAGTTCAGATATAGCAATATTAGCAAAGACAACAGAAACTCGACGCGGACGAGATGTTCGTAGAGTGATAAAGTTTATACAAGATAATGCCTGAATTATTTTGTATAGATAAAGAAACCAGTAATAGTATTTTTAGCGTAATTTATTGCTACTAGTAGATAAATTGCTTAAATGTTATTACTGGTTTTATAATTTTATGAAAATTGTATATTTTAAATAAAAGCAAGATCTCCAGAATGTATTGTGATAGAATTATATATATTCATCTCAATACATAAATTAGTATTTGAGAGGTGAAAGTATGATTGATGGGAAGAAAAAGAATACAGGAGAGAAAATTATGGCATATAGTATAGTGGAAAGTAGTGTTAAAGATTTTATTGATAATGCTAGTAATATTAAGCTACCAAGATTTCAACGTAAACAAACATGGACAAAAGAGCAAAATTTCAAATTATGTATTAGTGTTTTTAAAGAATACCCAGTTGGCGTTGTGATATTAAATCATAGTAAAGATGCAGATTGGTTGTTAGATGGAAGACAACGTAGAAATGCACTTAAATTAATGAGGGAAGATTTTGTGTCAGTATATGAGTGGGCGAGATCATTCATTAAGTTTACAGCTAGTGATAGTGATGAGGAAGTAAAGGAAAAATTTTGGCGAAAAATTGATATTTATTTGCAGAAGGAATTCGAAGCGATTGAAGAAGAGGATGAGGAAGATAGCGATGAGGAAAATGCAGATTCTTTTGATGCTCAATCACAATATAATAGTTTACTTACATTGCAAGATATAATACTAGTGGTGCATGGTAAAAAAACAAAAGGGCATACAAAATTTGAGCATATGTTTTTGTTTGATGGTATTGTGGATGCTAAGGACTTAAGTTATGTTATTCACAAAGATGGACAATATATTTGCGACCCAGTGAAATTAAGAAAGAAAATATTAGAGTCTATTGAGGAAGATAACATTGATAAGGAGAGTTTTTTTGAAAATTTATTGAAGTACAGAGTCACCGAAGAATGTGAAAAGGAATTAAAAGAGCATCTGAGTATGCATTGGGACTATTATGATCGTTGTATAAATGTAGTAAAAAGAAGTGAGGCTGTAATATCAAAGGCAAGATTAGGAATGATTAAATTATATAATGCAACAGTGCTAGATGCACAAAATATTTTTTCGTTGGTAAATGCGGGTGGCACTAAGTTGACAGGAGAAGAACTTTTGTCGGCACGTCCGTTTTGGAATGTACCCGTTACATCGCCATCAGGAGCTGTTCGAGATGAGGTATTGAAATTATATCAAAAATTAGGTATAGATGTACCAGATGATGTCTATAGATGGGATTTTGGTGCAACGTTATTATCGAGAATTGATAGGAAGAATTTGATCTTTGATGAACTGCCACTGGAAGTGGAAAGTTCTTTGGGAAAACGAATGTCACTGGGCTTTAAATTACTAAGTGCCATTTATTTGGGCGGAATTACAAACAATGATGTAACAATGTTAGAGAATACAAAGAAGGTTAATATTGATTGGAATGTGGATATAGATAAGCTTGTACAAGAGTTAAATATTGTGATTGATGTTATATCAGATGCGAGCTACTTTAGGTATTTTGCACAGTGGAATAAATCGATAATGAGTGTTACTACACATGCAGTGGCACAGGAGTTTATAACAATAATGTATCGACGCTGGAAAGAATTGGGGAAACCTAATAAAGCTAATGCAGGAAGTGGAAGTGTTTTAGCTAAAGAAGCAGTAGTGTTGTATGATAAATTGGTGTATGAGTACAGCGTTAGATTGTGGAAAGGATCGAGTGATTCTAGATTAGCTAGAGATTTAAAAAATATAAGTGAAAGATTATCTCCAATTAAAACGGAACAGTGGATTAGTTTAATAGAAGAATTAAGTAGTGGAACGTATAATGGAACAGAAGTAAAAGTTGACGCTGTTAAGGCATTGATATATCATTATTGTTCAATAAAGGAGTTTCAACCAGTAGTAAAAGATTTGGATACGATCTATGAGATAGATCATATAGTTGCACAAAATATTTTTAATAAAAGTCAAGATATGATTAATATGAATTTGAAGAATTCTATAACAAATTTATCACCATTACCTAAAAGTAAGAATATTGAAAAATTAGATAAACCATTGAAAATGCTAACTGATGTCTGGTTAAAAAGAGAAATTAAAAGATATACAGGTTTTAATGATGATGACCTCATTGAATTTTCGAATATTAATAATATTGAAAAAATGAGAGATAAACGTCTAAAGGAATATATTGATGCATTTGACAGAATGAGATCAGATTTATTTGCTAATTAATGTTGAGAGGAAAATAAATTATGATATCAGAAAAATTATCTAGCTATTTAAATAGTGATTGTTATTTTGCACGCATAAAAAGAGATAGTACACAAGAAGCTTATTGTAAAAAATTATGTAGGGATATTATAGAGGAGATAAAGAATACAACAATTGAAGAATTTGTAAAATTTGGTAGTGAGAATCCAGATAAGATCATAAACAGTAGTAATATCCCGCAAATTAGTAGCATAGACAATGGGACAACGGGACTGTTGAAAATACTTATGTCGTTAGAAAATTATGGAGTATCATTTTATGATATAGGTAAGTCTATGTTAGGCGAAGGAAAAAAAGATGGGGCATATATAAAGTATGGAGAAAATCATGCAAAGTTAGCGAGAGAGTTAGATTTGGTTTATATAGAGAGCCAAGATAAATCGTATGTATATTTAACAATATTGGGGGAACAATTATTGGAATACCAAGCAGATGAAGTTAAAGAGATAGTAGCAAAATTAATGTTGTTCATTCCGATTATTAAATATCTTATGAAAAATGATTTTCTAAATCAAGAGCAAATAGTAAGAGAGATTGAAAATTTTTTGGCCGCTTCAACAGCATTAAGAAGAGCATCTTCTGTAAAGGCAATTTTGAAATATATAAGTGATACGAACAGCTTAAATTATTAGTGGTTATTTATCCTTTATGTATGGATGGAAGAAGTATTATAAGAGATGAACAAAACAATAATTGTATTCTTGCAAGCCACTTGAATTATCTAAAATAATCGAAATCCCCATCGGTACTACTTTGGCACCAAAAACTTTCTTAATGTAAAATAATTTACGAAATACATAGAATATTTAACAAATATGTTAAGCAAAAGTAGCGTGAAACATACGTAGCAAAAGCTCGTATTGAGAATTCGAATAATACCTAGTGGCTTACAAGTTTTATTGAGCAATAATTACTGTGATAGCATTAGTATCCTCTACAAATTGCTTGTTGACAGTATCTATCAGAATGCATATAATAACAATATATTAAAAAATGTGAATACATTTTGCGAGGGGTGTGCCAAGAGCATATCCCTATTTTTTTGTAAAGGCAAGAGTATCGGACTAATCGTAACGCTACCACCTATCCCTGCCATATCTTTATTGTCTGTAATAACTTCTTTTTCTGTTCTATGCCCATTTTATCTACCAATGAAAGCAGCTCATGATCAAGGGCTGTTTTTTTATATTCAGAATCTATTTCCCCAATGAGAGAATCAAGAGATATATTCATGAGTTTAGCATAGTAGATTAATAGTCGTAGCGACATGGCAGTCCGGTTATTTTCAACATTGCTAATAAAACCAGGTGTTACCTGTAATGCAGTAGCTACTTCTGCCTGTGTTAGGTCCATATTGATTCTTAAATCCTTCATTTTACTTCCTAAATTTTCATAATCTTGTTGAGTCATAGTTGCTCCTATCTGTTAGATTTCGTCATGATTAAAATAGCTTTACTTTATGAAAAATAGCAATTCTATATTAAGTATACAATAAATATTGCTTGAAATAAATATATTAATAGAATATAATATATAGTAACAATATATTTTAAAATAAGTATAAGGAGGTGCAGTATGGGAACAAACTATTATTTTATCACTCAGAGTAAAGAATTAGTGAATGAACATTTTGCGAAGCAAGCACATTATTGTAATTATGACGAAGAATATCGTGTGATTGATGAACCATATGTAGGTTACTGATTATTTCGCGACGATGGATCCAGAGCGGAACCGTGTTCCGCTCCACCTGTTTTTTGTTGCGCACCTTTAGTTCGCCTTATAGATCCACTCTTTTTTCCTAAACCTTATGTTTTGAGCAATATTCTCTCATATTCATATTTCCTGTTTCTATCCAAAATGCAGTATGTGCATATCGATCAACAATAGCTTCTGCTTGTACTCCTTCTCCAAGACGTTTGATCCAATCTTCTCTACGATATTGTGTACAGAAGATTGTTGAAGATGTATCCGACCTACGTTCCATAAGTTCAAACAAAAAGTAAAGTTCACTGTCAGAAATATCTGATACAAGCCATTCATCAATGATAAGAAGAGGAATGCGACCATACTTGTTGAGCAATTTCTTTTGTTGCCCCAGCGTAAGAATTGCATCTCCGTATTCCATTAATAAATCAGGAAGTCGTATGTATTGAGTTTTGATTTGATGTAAACACGCTTGCTTTCCTAATGCGCATGCAAGATATGTTTTCCCAGAACCTGTAAATCCTTGTAAAACAATACTTTGATGATTTCTTGTATACTGACACCCAAACAGCTCATTTAATAATTCCTTCTTTAAATTTCTTCCATCGTAGCAGATTCCGTGTATATCAGCTTGTGGAAATCGTAGCTTGGCTGCTTTGATGATTCGTTGAATACGTGAATTGTATTTTTCTTGATATACATAATCCACCAGTCTCTGCATTCGTTCATCAAATGTAAGAGCGAGTGTTGCAGGCTCTATTTGTTGCAGTTCTAGAGTAGTAATAAACTCGCTAAGATTGAGTTCCCGTAGTTTTCGTTTTGTCTCGTCATTAATCATTATTACTACCTCCATAATAATCACTTCCACGAAGATACCCCATGGAGCTATTGTCCTTTTGTGTGATATTTTTATCTTCAAGAAATACTTGGTCTTGATTTGAGGACAATATGGAATTAAGATGGTGGTAACGGGGCTTTCTAATACCTTTTGTAATGGCGAATTCACAAGCAGCTTCCAGGCGCTCGTTTGAATATTTATTGCTTAAACGCAATATAGCTAAAGCAGGATTAAAGCCCTGTTCTTTGATGCTTATATTGCTAAAAATCCGACTAATGCTCTCGTTCGTATACGTTCCGATAGAATTAGCCCAGCTCTGAATTCGTTCCTCGTTCCAAGGTGTAAATTTGAATTTATCGGGCATATCTTCTTCATGTGTAGAGTACTGATTCTTGCGCCCAACCATGAAGCGATTATGTGTGGATAACCGATTAGACCCCGAATATATTTCAAGAGTAGTGTCTGTAACTCGAAGATCCACTTTCTTTTTAGCATACTGATATGGGCATGAATATCGATTATATTCAAATACAACGTGATAATCAATATTTACAGAACGTCCATAAACCCATGTAGCAATTTCATAAGGAATGTCAGGAAGTCTATGAAGTGAAGTCTTTTCATCGAGATAGGAATCATAACGGCTTCCATCACGTTTTTGAAAGTTCTGATGATTGAATTCATACAGTTTTCTGGACACTGCAATTTTTAACTCGTCAAAAGAATAAAACATTTCATTTCGAAGCTTCGCAATAATAGCAGTAGCAATCTTTCCAACGGTTCCTTCCACAGATGCTTTTTGCTTCGGCTTACGAACACCAGCAGGCATAATCGCTGTCATATAATACATTCCCATAGCTTCGTAGTCAGCAGTAAGAACAATCTCACCCTCTTTAGGGTGTGAAATAACACCTGTCTTTAAATTATCGCATACTAATCGAGTAGTAACGCCTTGAAAGAATTCATACATATGAATGTGGCATCGTATAAATGAATCCATCTTCATATCAAGCGTAGCTTCAACATAGGAATATTGACTGTAAGGAAGTGTCGCCACAAATAAATAAACTTTAGTAATTTCTCCAGTAGCAGTATTCACAAAACTCATTGTTGGACCAGACCAGTCTACCTCAGTAACAATCCCCGGTTTATGCTCTAGATGATTAGTAAGCTTGTTAACAACGGTGTGCTTGTTATAGCCATCACAAAACTTCGTGTATCCCATAGGAAGTGTTGTATTGGTAGTACACTTATCCTGATACTCTTGCCAGAGTAGTTTCAATGTTACTCCAGTCTTTTTTAATTCCAGATGTATGAAGTCGTAATCTGGTATCTCGTACATTCTTTCTGTCGCATATTTATCAGGATAAAACATACGATAGATTTTTTCTTCGTCAAAATCTACTACATCATCATATGTGATGTTTAGTTTTTTAGAGAGATGAATAACACCTCCGACAGAATTCTTTGACATGTGTCTTGTAGCAGCTATCATATTTCGTGATAAACCTGCTTTATGAAGCTCTAGGATAAGCTTCACATTAATCTTATTGGCCATAATTTTGGCCTCCCTTCTGTAAAATTCGAGGAAGTCCTCGTAAATCTATTTTACAAAAGGTGGATCTATTATGCGAATTAAATACGAAGTGGAGCTATTACCTATACTGGTGGATCTCAACGGTGTGCTGAAGGCTCTGCGAGCGCGAAATATTCAGTTACCAAATTCATTTGAATAAATTAAGTGCGGGATGGAAACCATTGTTTGAAGAGCATAAAGAATTTCGCACATTTCATCAGCTCAAGGAATTTTACAATAAGCACAAAAATGATTTGCAAATATATAATGGGGGTGGAAACATCTTTACGTGGGAAGAATATTTTAATGTAGTACATAAGCATAGCTTGCAAGAAATAAAACCATTTAAATGGGTGTACAAAGAAGAAAAATTCCTTTGGGACTATAGATTGGGTCTAGATACGGTTCCTTGTACAGATGAGGAAGCAGAACTATATATGCCATTTGACCATACGATTTACAGGGAAACAGAAAGAGCAGCAAGATACAAGTTTGGAATATCCGATATAGAATATTCTGTGTATCCAAATTATTGGAATGATCCAGAGTATTTATTTGACTGGTGCGATGCACGATTTTCATAGAAAAGGAGTTTGAGACAATGAGATATTACATAGCAGATTTACATTTCTTTCATGAGAACATGAATACGAAGATGGATTGCAGAGGATTCAATTCCATAGAGGATATGCATACATTTATCATAAAAAGTTGGAATGAAAAAGTACGAAAGAATGACGAAGTAATTATATTAGGAGATGTATCCTGGGGGAAAGCATTAGAAACGAATGAAATATTAGAAAAGCTAAATGGCAAATTATACTTAGTTCAAGGAAACCACGAGCGATATTTGGCAAGTAAAGAATTTAATCGTAAGAGATTTGAGTGGATTAAACCTTATGCAGAGGTGCAAGATAATGGAAGGAAAGTTGTCTTGTCGCATTATCCAATTATGTGCTATAACAGTCAATATCGTTTGGATAAGGAAGGGAATCCTAAATCATACATGTTGTATGGTCATGTGCATGATACCCTAGACCAAAGGTTGATGGAGACGTTCCAAGAAATTACACGACATACAAGAAAGAAATCTATTAATGGGGAATGCGATACTATTCCTTGTAATATGATTAACTGTTTCTGTAGGTATTCCGATTATACACCGTTGACATTAGATGAATGGATAGAATGCGATGCGAACAGAAAATATTTTCTCTATGATAAAGAAATGAGAGATAGAATTGAGCAAGCTATACTTGAGGCCGAACAGGAATTAGCAGAAGGTGGAGAACTGTTTGATGCTGAGGAAGTATTTGCGAGTTTGAGGGAGAAAGATGTAGTCCATATCGGGGACTTAATGATACCGGTAGCATTTAGGTGTTCGCCAGAATATCGGGGCTGACAGGCAGCAGAAAACACTCAAAAAAATATAAAGCTTATAGAACTTCCTACTTTCATTATAGTGTGATAATATGTATTCAAAGATGGAAAAATCGCATCATTACCAGTTGTAAGATGAAGAAAATGTTTTATACGAGTAGGAGGAATACCGTGGCATCACAACCGATTTATCAATTATACGTAGAACTAGAAGAGTACAAGCCTAAAATATGGCGTAGATTTCAAGTACAAAACAATATTACAATGGCGAAGCTTGGATACATTATTATGACGATATTTGAAATGCAAGCGAGTCATCTATTCTGCTTTGATGTGCAAGTGCTGGAAAACATACGTAAGTCCACAGGAAAGAAAGAGTGGGAAAATATGCAAAGTTATGTTATGGAATTATTTTATAAAAATCCACACTTAAGGGATAAGCACATAGCATTACCTTTTGATTCGGGTTTTGATGATTTGGAAGAAGGAGCGATTGATGCTAGTAAAGTGAAGTTAGGAAAGATACTTTCACATGAAAAAGAAACAATGACTTTTACATATGATTATGGTGATAACTGGGAGATTTATATTTGTTTAGAGAAAATAATCGTTGATAAAGAATTACCAGGGAAAGAACTACCAAGAGTGCTTGATGGAGCGGGTTATGGAATCGTTGAAGATTGCGGAGGTAGAACTGGTCTAAAAGAAATGTCACAAGCATTTAAAAGAGGTAAAGGGAGAGTATATCAAGAGTATTCTCAGTGGTTGGGAGTAGATATATTTGATTTTGTAACCTTTGATATAGAAGATATGAATTATAGAGTGAAAAAAGTACCACGTATCTATAGAGAGATATACGAGTATGATATAGAACCGACAAAAAGATCTATGGATATACTGGTGCGGAATTATAAAAATCGATCTAGAGAGAGATAAGAAGATACGAATAAACTATGTGGAGTATGGGAATAATCAAAAGAAGAAAAAGAAAATCTTACACAACAAATATTGATGAAAAGAAAAAAGTAGTGTAAAATAATCTTACACAACAAATAATGATAAAAAGAAAAAAGTAGTGTAAGGAGATGGGTTATGAAAAGTTCAAAAAGCACAGTTATATATGGAGTGATGATAGAAGAATTAGAACGAAATCATCGCATGAAAGAGCGCTACTTACTAGAGATAGAAACATTACCGAAAGGTTCTTTGGTAGTTAGAAAAATCGGTAATCAAGAATATTGTTATATCAATTATAGAAAGAATCGAAAAGTAATATCTCAGTATATTGGCAAGAAAGAAATTATCAACATTGATGAATGGAAGAAAAAAATTAATAAAAGAAAACATTTGGAGCGTGTAATAAAAGATTTGCAAGAAGAAGAAAAGCAAATACGAAAAATACTGAAGTAAGAGGACTTTATGGAGAAAAGACAAGAAGAAGCATTTTGGGATACCATTAAGGTATTTGATGAACTAGGGATATTAGAACACATTATGATTATAGGTAGTTGGGCGGAATATTTATTTCCGCCGCTATTTGATACGGATTTTATACCTAATATTCGTACAAGGGACGTAGATTTCTTTTATAGAAATATAAACATACCGAAAGTGAAAGTTCCCCTTATAGAGAAATTGAAAGAATACGGTTTTACGCATTCAGCGGATCCATATAGAGAGGTTTCTAAATTTTATAAAGAGGAATTATTGGAACTGGAATTTTTAACACGTGTTATGGGGAAAGGAAGTAGAACAACATATAATATTAGTGCGTTAGGAATTAAGTCGGAGGGGCTTAGGGATATTAACATATTAAGTGACTATGCTTGTGAGATTGAATGTAGAGGATATAAATTGATTATACCTGAACCATCGGTTTATGTAATACAAAAAATATTAACAAATCCTCATAGAGAACCAGCTACAAAAAAGAAGAAGGATATATATGCAATAGAAGAAATACTAATTCATATACATCAAAGTCAGTATCATATGGATAAGTTAAGGGAAATCTATTCGATATTAACAAAAAAACAATTAGCAATAGTAGAAAAAGTTATAAAAGAAAATCATATAGAATTGTTTCCGTAAAACCAGGGATAGTTTATCCGAACTTCTGCTGTACCAATGTCAGCATTTATCCCTAAATTCCCATAGAATTATAGGAATATCTATAAAAACAAACCTATATATAGTGTTGTTGCGAAACACCGCACCACTACATATAGAACGAAGGCTCGAATTCGAATAATACCCAGTGGCTTACAAGCTCTGTGGAATAAGAACCTGAAATTTAAAGAATAGAATCTTGGTTAGAACAGAGTTATCCTTTGAGAGTGTAATTTATTTTGTGTAAAGTCATTAGATTAATGAGAAAATATCTTTTGATATGGTTATTGAATTAAATATGTATTGTGCTTGCATTATGGCACATGCTTACTAAGCTGTCAATTTACATTGGCAGCTTAGCTCTGTTTTATAGATTAATATAAATATTCCTGGCTCACTCGGTCTGCAAAGTATATGAATAATTGCTCTAAGATTCTAGGCCATTCCCGTGGAGATACAA
This sequence comes from Eubacteriales bacterium, assembly GCA_044425815.1. Lineage (GTDB taxonomy): Bacteria > Bacillota > Clostridia > Lachnospirales > Lachnospiraceae > CAUPWF01. The sequence continues at coordinate 13,745 of JAWXVA010000020.1, read as the reverse complement.
TTCATTTATTCGTAATGTCTATCATAGCTAAATATAGTGATTTGAATAGGGAATCATCTGTAGGAAAAATGGATTTTGTAAAGGAAAAGAAGGTGCTACGGAACAATGGCTAAATACAAAAGCTATGAGAAAAACTATCTTATTGGTAAATATGGAGCGATTCCTTCCTTGAAGAGTATTACTTTATTTAAGGAGTACTAGATGGCGAGAAAAGACAGAACAGGAAATACCTAGCTATGTAACGAGGAATGCGTTACAATGTTTAAAAGCGAATGCAGAGACCATTAAAATATTTATAGATCGCTTGGATTGTCAAGATGGAATTTAAAGAAGGAGAGATGGGAAATTATGTTTAGAGAAATAGACCGACTTAATAAACAAATAATGAAACAAGAGGATGTAATTGAGATACTTGAAACTGGTACAAATGGTGTACTGGCGGTTCATGGAGATAATGATTATCCATATGCTGTACCTTTAAGTTATGCGTATCTAAATGGAAAGATTTACTTCCATAGCACAACAGCAACAAGCCATAAAATAGATGCGATTTCCAAAAATCCTAAGGTGTCATTTTGTGTAGTAGCGCAAGATGATATTGTGCCAGATAAATTTAATACCTTGTATAAAAGCGTTATTGCTTTTGGCGTTGCTAGAGTATTAACTAATGCAGATGAAATTACCGAAGGAATTATGGCGATAGCAGAAAAATATTCAAGAGAGCATATGGAAAAAGGTAAAGCACTAGCACAAAAACATCAAGGGAGATTCTGTGTTGTAGAAATTAATATAGAGCACGTAACAGGGAAATTTGGAGTTTAGGAAATCTAGAAATATTAAAATAATGAAATAAAAACACAATCAGGAGAATACAATGAACATACAAATATTTGGAACGTCAAAATGCTTCGATACGAAATGTAAAGACAAAGATACATTAGCATTGATTCAATACATCGCAGATGAAGATAAGGATGAGAAAAGCCCAGATATATGGAAGGATTGGAAATAAGGAGGTTTGTATGAAAAAACGTTGGAAAATTTTAATCGCAATCGCAATTCTATGTATAACGAGTTTTGCAGGACTTTGCATTTATGCCTCAGATTACCGTACTTTAGAAGAGGAATATTATTATATATTTGACGAAGATGATGTATCTATGTTAGATGATATGATATATTTTGAGTCTGATAGCGACATAGGTTTTCTCTTTTATCCAGGCGGCCGTGTTGAATATATAGCCTACGCACCATTTTGTGCGAAATTACAAGAGCAAGGGATCAATGTATTCTTAGTAGATATGCCGTTTAATATGGCGAATTTCGGGATAAATAAAGCTGATTCCATCATGGAAGATTATACTGAAATTACAAGCTGGTATATTGGTGGGCATTCGCTAGGAGGTGTGGCAGCAAGTATGTATGCAAGCTCCAATGAAGAGAAGATAGAAGGGCTGGTACTTGTGGGAATGTACCTCGCCATGGATTATGACCTAGATAGAACGCTAACGATTAACGGCTCCAATGACTTGAGAGTTGGGGATAGCGTAGACTATACAACAAATGTCTATGTCATTGAAGGCGGAAACCACGCACAGTTTGGCAACTATGGACCAAATGAAGGAGATGGTGAAGCCACTATAAGTGCGGAAGAACAACAAAATCAGGCGGTAGAGATTATTCTAGAATTTGTTGAAGAAAGCAAAACTGTAGACGAATAAAGTGTCTATAAAGATTTCTTGTAGCTTTCTCCCCAAAGAGCCATGGCAGCAAGAACAGATTGAAGACTAAGTCCGACTTCGGTTAACGAATATTCAACTTTTGGAGGAACTTCAGCGTATACCTTTCGGTTAATAAGGCCACTTTCTTCCATTTGTCGTAGATTTGAAGTAAGGACTTTAGGAGAAATGCCTTGAATAGATTTCTTGAGTTCTCCAAAACGTTTTGTTCCATCAATCAGATCGCGAATGATTAGTATTTTCCATTTATCACTAATCAAAGTCAGTGTTGTTTCTACAGGGCATGCGGGTAAAATAGTATTCATGGTGTAATCCTCCATTAATTTTCAAATTGTATTTTAATTGAAATATTATCGGTAATGAGCTATGATGTCAAGTTTAATGCAGATACTATTGACAATTGTATATGAAAAGATAGTGCTTATACCATTATAGAGATTATCTATAGGAATATAGAATATAGGAATTGGACGTACTTATAAACTTATGTTATGGTGATTTGTGCAGTGAAAATATTCATTAGGGAAGGAACAGTACAATGAAAAAAGGTATTATAGCATTATCTTTAATCGCTACATTAGGATTTACAATGGTAGGATGTAGTCAAGATAATACAACAACAGAAACAACAGAAACAACAGAAACAACAGAAACAACAGAAGTAACAGAAGCAACAGAAGAGGTAGTAAGCAGTATTGAAGTTGCAACACTAGAAGAGGTAGAAGCAGCACTTGCAGCAGATAATGCAGTAGTATTAGATGCTAGACAACAAGAAGTGTACAGTGGATGGAGCATTTATGATAATCAAGGTGGTCACATCGATGGAGCTGCTAACTTTGCGGCAAATTGGTTTGTTTGCGCATATGATGATGATAACAACTTAGATAGCTTAACTCGTGAAGAGCAATTAGCACGTAAGATGGAAGATAAAGGTATTGCTGCAGATACAACAGTTATTGTTTATGACAATAATGGCGAAGATGCAGACGTAGTTGCTAGCTATTTAGTAGAACAAGGTGTTGCAGATGTAAAAACATTTGACTTACAAGAATGGACAGGAGATCTTGTAACATATGAAAACTATGAGATTTATGTTCCAGCGGTAGTGGTAAATGAATTGATAAATGGAGAAACAGTAGAAGAACTTGGTGATTTCGCAGATCCGATTATCATAGAAGTTAGCTGGGGAAGCGTTGAGAATTCAGGATACTTAGATGGACACGTTCCAGGAGCATTACATATTGACAGTGACGAATTCGATCAACCAGAATTAGGATATATGCTACAAACAGACGAAGTATTATTCGAATTAGCAGAATCACGTGGAATTACAAAAGATAGCAATGTAATTGTAACAGGCGATTCTATCAACTCTTGTCGTTATGCTATCATCTTGCAATATTTAGGATGTGAAAATGTTTATGTAATGTCAGGTGGATTTAATGGTTGGACAAATGCAGGATTTGAATGGGAAACAACTGAAAATACTCCTGTAGCAGTAGATGACTTTGGATTAACAGAGCCAGCAAGACCAGAAGTAATTGTAACAGTTGCAGAAGCAGAAGAAATTATTGCATCAGATGATTCATTATTAATTGATAACAGAACAATAGAAGAGTATAATGGAGAAACTTCAGGATACAGCTACTATGATATGAGTGGACGTATTGAAGGTGCAGTATTTGGTAGAGCGGGAGAAGGAAATTCAAGCTCAATGCTTTACTACCGTAATCCAGATGCAACAATGAGAGATGCTAGTGAAATCGAAGCAATGTGGGAAGAACTAGGCGTAGATACAGATAAACACTTATCATTCTTCTGTGGAAATGGATATAGAGCTTCTGAAATTCTTTGGGATGCATGGATGATGGGATATGAAAATACTTCATTATATGCAGACGGATGGATCGGTTGGTCTTCAGCAGGAAATGAAATTGTAGTAGGAGAATAGGAAATGTTAAATCTTAGCAAGCAGCAAAAAATATGTGGGTTTTTAGCGATAATTCTTAGTATAGTACAATGTTTGTTATGCGTTGCAATTGCAGTGTTACATCGACTTGCGCAGATTAAAGTAGGTGTAAATAGACATGTGGTGTACAAACGTATTCAATATTCAAAAGGAATATTAAATGAAACTGGATTAAACATTATTTTTGTGTTGAGCTTGATTGCATGTTTGATATTAATCGTAGTTATGGTACGAATGATTAAAAACGGTGGATATAAGATAATGATTTTCTCCTTGGCATTAGCTATTATATTAGCGATAGGTATTATGTTAGAAGTGAAATTACCATCCATACAAGAAACGCCAATCTATATTTATTTACTATTAGCAACAGCGATTGTATTTGGGATTGAACTTGTAAAATGCGTAATATTCAAATGCTTTAAAAAGTATAGGAAAATAGAATCATAATATTATAAATAGAATCTCCTTGAGTGAATCAATCTGATATGATTACTTGAGGAGATTTTTTTCATACTTACTTTACAAATGGCCAAGGTAGAGGTACTCTTGAGGTTAAGAAGTACAAGATTACATATAGGAAGGAGACTAGCATGACGCAATTAGAAAAACTACTATATTTGAATAAAATCCTACTAGAAGAGTCGCCGATATATCAGGAGCAAGCAAAACAATTTACAAATACAAAGCAAGAACAATACCAGCTTTTTCGATCACTATTGAACTTACGATCACCTGGAGGCGTAAGCGAAGCATTTCTTAAAGTGCAAGATGAATTTCTGCAACAAGAAATGGATGAAAAAGGAGTCGTAACATTACAGCAGTTAGAACCGATAGAACCTGACATTTATTTATGGAAAGGGGACATCACGAGGTTAGCGGTGGATGGAATAGTAAATGCGGCAAATGATGCACTGCTAGGGTGTTTTGTTCCTTGCCATGGATGCATAGATAATGCCATACATTCTGCAGCAGGAATTCAATTACGTGAAGAGTGCAATCAATTGATGCAACAGCAAGGACATAGAGAGCAAACTGGTATTGCGAAAATAACGCCAGCTTACAATTTGCCAAGTAACTACGTCCTTCATACCGTTGGCCCCATTATATATGGCGAGTTGACAGAAAAAGATTGTGAGCTGTTACGAAGTTGCTACAGAGCATGCTTGGAATTAGCACTAGAAAATCAATTGCAGAGCATTGCATTTTGTTGCATATCAACAGGAGAATTTCATTTTCCTAATGATAAGGCGAGTGAAATCGCAGTCACAACCGTGAAGGAAATATTAAGCAATACAAATCATAAAATAAAGGTGGTATTTAATGTATTTAAGGAAATCGACTATAGATTGTACAAAGAATTATTGGGATAATATTGATAAAATAAAAGAATGGATAGAAACAGCAGATGCGATTGTAATTGGAGCAGGAGCAGGATTATCTACATCCGCAGGACTAACGTATGGAGGAGAGCGATTCCAACGATTATTTTCAGATTTTATCGAAAAGTATCATTTGACAGATATGTATTCCTCAGCCTTCTATCCATTTCAGACATTGGAAGAATACTGGGCATACTTTAGCAAACATATTTACTACAATCGATACGAAAATGAAATAAGTGCTTGCTACAAAGAATTGAAGTCCATAATGAAAGACAAAAACTATTTCGTACTTACAACAAATGCAGATCATCTCTTCCTTCGAAATGGATTCGACAAGAATAAACTCTTCTACATGCAAGGAAACTATGGATTATTTCAGTGTTCGGTACCATGTCACCAAGAAACTTATGATAACAAAGAAATGATATATGCAATGGTAGAGAAACAAAAGGACTTCAAGATTCCTAGTGAATTAATACCAAAATGCCCAAAGTGCGGACAGCCAATGGATGTGAATCTTAGAAAAGATAGCACATTCGTGGAAGATGCAGGATGGCATAAGGCGAAGGAAAGATACGAAGCTTTTCTTGACGAAAACATTTCTAAAAAAATAGTATTTATAGAATTAGGAGTAGGATATAACACACCAGGAATCATCAAATATCCATTCTGGCAAATGACATATCAGAATGCAAATGCGAAATACATATGCATGAATAAAGAAGCGAGCTGTCCGAAAGAAATAGAAGAGCAGTCAATATGCGTTGCGGGGGATATATGGGAGATGGTGGAGAAGTTGATGGTTTTATGATGAAATAGGTAATGATTTTAATAGTGCAGAGCTTAGGGGAAAAGGATATGAAGAATGACTATGTATTAATGGAATATTATATTAGATATTTACGGAATGTTCGGAAAGTGTCAGACAGTACAATTAAACATTATATAGGTGCGTTAAGTACAATATCAAAATATCTGGAAGAAAACGGTAAAATAGAGACGATGATATATGAAATACAAGATGTAGGAGAACTAGAAGTCGTTAAAACATATTTATATAATCAACCTGATTTTACAGCATTAGATGAAAAGGGTCATCGTATGTATAGTGCTGGAATGAATAATTATCTAAGATTTGCAACGGGAGCGGAATTTAAAGGTATTAAAGAATCCATTAAAATATTGGATATAGAAGTGCCAGTAAATCAAAAAATCATCCAACAACAAGCTCAATGGAAGAGATCTTCCATTATAAAGAATCAAATAATAGAAGCTGTAAATTATGAATGCGAGATAGAAAAGGCACATACAACATTTACTGCAAAAAGTACTGGGAAACAATATATGGAAGGACATCATGCAATACCAATTAATTTGCAAGAGAAGTTTGATAAAAGCTTGGATGTATATGCAAATGTAATTTGCTTATGTCCTACTTGTCATAGATTATTGCATTATGGGATAGCGAGTGAAAAACAAAATGTATTAAATAGGATATATGATGAAAGATCGGACAGATTAGCTATGTCTGGTATTCGTGTTAGTCACGAAGAATTTATGGACATGGTGATGTAGGTTAAAAGATAAGTTGTTATAGAAATAATACTAAACGATTGTTGATAATTTTATCAAAGTATGATAAGGTTAAAGGAACAAATGTTCGATAAGAAAAAAGACGAGAAAAATTATTAATAATCAAATTCATATATTAAATGAAGACTTAATAGCAATTTATCGCGTGGTATATAATGGGAACAAGAGTTATTTAGAGTTGTATAAGAAACAAATTTCAGGCAGGCTAGCAAACGCCTATCTAATGCTATGATTGGTTTATTTGTAAAGGAATAAAAGAAAAAGTCTGATTAGAGAAAAGAAATATGTTATAATACATGGTTGATGAGTTTGTAGGCAAGACAAATGGATTGAAGTAATGATAAGGAAAGTATTGGTATTAGACATGAAGAGTAGATATAAAAGCATAGATTTGTTTGCAGGAATAGGTGGAATTAGATTGGGATTTGAGCAGGTGTTTAAATTGAATATGGAGACCTCATTTGTATGTGAATGGGATCAACATGCACGAATGACCTATAAAGCAAACTTTGATGATGATTTTGATATAGCAGGTGATATTACAACTATAGATGAAAAAAAAATAGGCGGATTTGATATATGTTTAGCAGGATTTCCTTGCCAAGCTTTTAGTTTGGCAGGAGCAAGAAAAGGGTTTGAAGATAATTATAGAGGGTTGTGTAGGGGAACTTTATTTTTGGATGTTGCACGAATTTGTGAAAAACATAGACCTAAAGTGATATTTTGTGAAAATGTAAAAGGTTTGGTAAATCATGATAGAGGAAGGACGTTGGGAACAATTAAAGCGACTTTTGAAAAGCTAGGATATACTGTGTATTCAGAAGTGTTAAATAGCGTGAATTTTGGAGTTCCTCAAAATAGAGAAAGGGTTTATATTGTGGCTTTTAGAAACGATATTGATGCTTCTCAATTTCGATTTCCAGAGGCTACGTTAACAACTAAAGTGATTGCAGATATATTGGAAGAAAAGCCAGTTAGTGTGAAGTATTACTTGAGTACAACATATATTGAAACGTTGCGTAGGCATAAAGAAAGACATGCTTCAAAAGGGAATGGATTTGGATATGTTATTAGACCGACAAGTGGAGTGGCAGGAACTGTAGTATGCGGTGGTATGGGAAGAGAGCGGAATTTAATTATTGATAATAGAATCACAGATTTTACTCCAGTAACTCATATTAAAGGGGAAGTTAATCGTGAGGGTATTAGAAAAATGACTCCAAGAGAATGGGCGAGATTACAAGGATTTCCAGATCAGTATAAATTTCCATTGGCTGATACACATATTTATAAGCAGCTAGGAAATACAGTTACAGTACCAGTTATTGCGGCAATTGCAAAACAAATTAGGGAGGTACTAGAAAATGACGAATTACAGCGGGAATAAAGGAGAATGGAGCGAAGTATATGTTCTGTTTAGAGTATTAGAAGAAGCAAAATTATTTGCAGCAGATGAAAATTTAAATAAAATTGATAGTGTATTTTATGAAGTTCAAGGTGTTACAAGAGATGAAAAAGATAGTGTTATAGAATTTAATATAGATAATGTGGGACGAAATGTAGATGTTCTCAAAGATTATATTAAAATAGCAACTATAGGACAAGATGAGTTGAAATCTGTAGCAGATCGCTTATTGGAAGAATTAAAAACCAGACAAGGTGCAGCATATGAAATTCCTACAATAGCACAAGTATTGCAGCGATTAGGAATTGAAACGTTAAAAGCGAAGTCAAGTGTAAAATCGGATATAAGAATACAAGTACATGATATTAACACGGGATTTGATGCGTTACAAGGATTTAGTATTAAGTCAAGATTAGGAAGTCCATCGTCCTTAATTAATGCCTCAAAGTCTACTAGATTCGTATATGAGGTTAGTGGAATTGATGAATCGAACATTCAACAGTTTAATGATACAAAGCGATTTAAGGATAAATTCACCTTATTAAATGAAATTGGTGCTCAAGTAAAATATAGTCATATGGTGAATGATGTATTTGAAAACAATTTAATGCTTATAGATAGTTATTTGCCAGAGATTTGTGCCCATTTACTAATGGAATATTATGAACATGGACTAGGAAATATAGAGGACGCTCTTGATGCACTTACTAAACAAAATCCACTAGGATATAACATGTCAAAAGGTCATCCATTTTATACTTATAAATTTAAAAAAGTTCTTACAGAATGTGCACTGGGGATGTTACCAGCTACTACGTGGAATGGTATCGTGGATGCAACAGGGGGATATATTATTGTAAGAGAAGACGGGGAAGTGTTATGTTATCATTTGTTTAATAGAAATGAATTTGAAGGATATCTTTTAAAGAATACAAAGTTTGATACACCAAGTACGTCAAAGCATGATCATGGATATATTTTCGAAGATGGTGGTAAATATTATTTAATGCTCGGGATGATGGTTAGATTTAAAAAATAGAATATCCTTGGGATAGTTATCACTATGAGTGAGATGATATATATGGGCGAAGTAGAGTGGATTATTAGATGTTCAAAGTTAAAAATTTTTTGCAAGGAGAAATAGCAAAGAAGGGTAAAATATGGTTAGAACAAAAGAAAAAGGTAAAACAGCTAACGATAATCAAACGCCTGTGCAGAAAGCACGTAATGGAATATTTGGCGGTGCAGTATTTGGAGGTGTTTTAACGGTAACAGCAATATTCATTTTTTTTGACATGGAGTGAATTATTGATAGCTAAAATAGTTGTCTTTTTAATAAGTGGGTGTGCATTTATTTGTGGAATGGTTTTTCTAAGCTGTGTGTTTGATTTGAGGGAAGCAAAAAAATCGAAATTATAGAAGCGGAAAGCCAGAGAGAAGAAATAGAATTTTCTGAAATTGATATAAATGAGAAAGAGCTTAGAGCTGAGAAGATGTATAGGATGAATCAAAAAGAATTAAAAAGATACTATGATTTGAACCTTGCGCAAACAAAATATTTGTCTGTATTAGGTATTACTCTTATTTTTGTAGGAACATTGATTGTAGTAATTAGTGGAGTGATATATTTTGTTAATCAAATGGATGCTTCTTTTTTCTTGATTGGAAATTCAAGTGGAATTTTAGTTGATTTTGTAGGAGTTCTTTTTATAAAAATGTATAATAAAAATTTAGAAGCAGCAATTATGTTTCATTCAAAATTTGCAGAGAGTAATAAATTATTACTCTCCAATGCAATAGCACACAAGATTGAAGATGATAAATTGAGGGGAGAAACGTTATCAGAAATAGCTAAAAAAATAGTGGCGTGAAAAATTGATGAAACTAGGGAAAAATAGTAACATAGCTATTATTTGAAAATTTTCGTCTCCCTCTTGACAAAAGCTAGTATCTTAATTATTTTGAAAAAGCGACGATAAAAAAGCGGCGATAAATAGAGTGTCTAAGATATCAACGAAAATGTTGAGCCAGCATAAAATGTATTGGAATTTATGGAAGAAGGAAGCGAATATACACTACAAGACTTTTGTGAACTGTTAGATTTGAAGGATTCTAGAGTGAAAATAATAATGAAAGGGTTGCTTGATAGTGGAGTTATACGTCCTATAGGGAATAATAGAAATAGAAGATATATAAAATGATAGAATGGGGCGAGAAGATATTTATGAATATATAATAAATGAGTAGGTAAATGACATGAAGACAGTACAAGTAGTAGCGGCAATTATACGTAACGGAGATAAAATATTAGCAACCCAGCGAGGGTATGGAGAATTCGCAGGTGGTTGGGAATTCCCAGGAGGGAAAGTTGAGCAAGGCGAGAGTGACGAAGTAGCGTTAGTTCGTGAAATACAAGAAGAACTTGAAGTAGAGATAGAAGTAGGAGAATTTGTACATACTGTGGAATATGACTATCCGAACTTTCATTTGAGTATGAATTGCTATTTTGCGAACGTGGTAAATGGAGAGATAGTTTTAACAGAACATCAATCAGCTAAATGGCTGACACGAGACACATTGATGAGTGTGGAATGGTTGCCAGCGGATGTGAGTTTGATTGAGTTATTAAAAGAGTTGATTTAAGATTTAAATAAGAGATATAGAGATGAAAAATTCGTTGGGTAGGAGTATACTGTACCTAACGAATTTTTTGTCTTTTTATATCTATAAAGCCTAGTCGGGCTAGTGAAATCCAATTTAATTAAAGTAAACGAAAGAAACACAAGGTTCTAAGAATTTAATGAGAAGACAGATTGGTGCAGAAATGACCCAAAAAGTTAAAATGAAATATAATCAAATGACGTCATTTACAAATTTTGCACAGCTACTAGAATCTAGAATAGGGAAAATTGAATCACTAGTCGGAGAAGAAAAGGGCACATATTCTTTGAGGATAACAAAAAATTATAGATTGATTGTCTTAGCAAAGTCTATAGATTTAAGTCTAGAAGGGTTAAAAAAATGTGACACATTTTATATAAAAGGAGTGATTGATTATCATGGAAAAGGAGCAAACAACAATTGGCTTATCCCGTGAGTTTATTATACATCCGGGAGAGACATTACAAGAAATATTAGAAGATAGGGAAATGTCTCAAAAAGAATTGTCGGTTAGAACAGGGGTTACAGAGAAGCATATTAGTACAATTATAAATGGTGCGAAACCCATTTCGGTTGCGTTTGCAAAAAAATTAGAGTATGCACTGGGGTTTGAAGCAGCATTTTGGATTAATCTTCAAGCGCTTTATGACAGAGAATTATTAGAGTTTGAAGAATTACACAGTATTTCGGATGAAGAAATATCTGTTTTGAAAAATCTAAAAGATGTCATTGTATATTTGGATCAAAAACAAATATTGAATATTAATGACAGTCTTGCTGGGAAGGTGCTAGATGTAAGGAAATTTATGGGGATAAGTAATTTGTTAGATATTCCAAATCTAGTCTTCAATGCAGCATTTAGAGCACAAGTGGCAAATACAAATGTTGATGTGTATGTTCTTTTTGCATGGCAAAAAATATGTGAATTATTGACACACGATATTATGGTTGCAGAAGAAGTTGATACAGAAAAATTAAAAAGTAAGGTACCTGAAATTAAAAAGCTAATGTTTGAAGATGTGAATATAATTCAGTGTGAATTAGAAAGGATATTTGCAGAGTGCGGAATTGGATTTAGAATTGTAAAGAACTTTAAAGGAGCTCCAGTTCAGGGATTCATTAAAAAGACAAACAATGATAATATGATTTTATGTATGACATTGAGAGGGAAATATGCAGATAAATGTGGTGTTCGTTCTTATATTGTTATAGGAAGATTGATGAAAGAACAATATATTGGTTGGGATAATTATAACCACGAGCGAGATAAATATATATGGGTAAATTAGACTGGCTAATGATATATTAATTTGTAAATTAAATATATCAAAGTCAAAAGTTTTAGGTCAAAAATGTTGAGCCAGTATAAAATGATAGAATGGGACGAGAAGAATTAAAAAATCCCCGTCCCCCCTTTCATAAAAGTTGGAACGGGTAAAACTTATGCAGCATCTTTTCTCTTACGAGATATAGTTTGTTTTATTACTACAAATAATAGTATAGCTAGTACGACTAGAAGACCTATACCATACATAATAGGGAATGTCGATTCAGTGGTAGTCCCATCAGCAATTGAGATACGGCCTTGCCCGTATAGATTGTCATACATATCTCCGAAATCGCCTTCGGATAAATAGGTCATCAAAACTTCATTATCAATCGCATATTTATCTTTGATTACCGTTGCCCCTTCAAACATGGTCATACCATCGCCGCCAAGTTGCAGAAGATAATCAAGACCACCTACAGAATACATTTCGTCTAGATCTAAATTCTCATCGCCAATCATTACATTGGTTACGCGGTATTCTCCATTTACTTCAACGAATCCTCCCGTTTCATCCACTACAACAGACGATGGAATCGAAGTATCAATAGAATAAGTTAAGCCAGAAACCTGTAGAAATCCGCCATTTTCTTCGGGATAGGCAGTTGCCCCCATTTCTAGTGCATCCAAGATTACTTGTCCACTTATCTCAATCGAAATTGCGTTATTATTCCAAGGGAAAACAGCAATAATATCTTCATAAGTGACTTCGCCAGCCTCAATATCAGAACGAATGCCTCCCCCATTAGCTAATGCAATATCAGTATCTAATATATAGCGAAGTGCGTCAGCACAGAAGTTTCCGAGGTTGGTTTCAGAACTTCTTACCAATAATTCACCAGTTTCTGGGTCATTAATGATAAGAGGAGTGTCAATTGTTCCCACAACTTGTTGGAGCAATTCAGCTTGTGTTTCATTAATGGCATCTATAGATGACAGAATCTCAGGGTCTTTGTCCGTATATGTTTCCGAAGAAATTAATTCAGCTGTAATGGTACCTGTGTTGTCATTAATAGTGATCTTACCGAGGTGACTGAATTTCGATCCAGTTTGGTTCACAATTACGATATCACCATTAGCATTTTCAATCTCTGCAGCTTCTACGACAGAATGTGAATGACCGTCGAGCAAAACATCAATACCAGTTGTGTTAGCAATTACATCGGTTGAACGATATGGAGCGGCAGCTTCTTCGATACCAAGGTGAGCGATGGCGATTACATAATCTGCACCGTTAGAGATAGCATCATCAACAGATGCTTGAACAGTTGCATAAAGAGCAGTACCGTCTTGACCTTCACAGAAACTATAGAGCAGATTCCCCTCTTCGTCTTGAAAATATGCAGGAGTGGAAGAAGTATACGTTTCAGGTGTAACAATCCCTACATACGCAATTTGGAAGGAACCATAATCAATGAGTTCATATGCATCGAAAATAGTTGTGTTTGTATCTAAATCTATAAAATTACTGGCGATAACAGCACCTTCAAACATATCCATCAAATATAGCATTTGAGGGACTTGATAGTCAAATTCATGATTTCCAGGAGTCATGATATCATAACCAACCTCATTCATAAGTTGGATAATAGCTTCTCCTTCTGTAAGTTTGCCTACGGCACCACCTTGAACGGCATCTCCAGCATCTACAAGTGTCACATTATCC
>JAWXVA010000131.1:0-6419 GCA_044425815.1 Eubacteriales bacterium | reverse complement strand
ATCACCTCGCCCTTTTGATTGTAGAATTTAAGTTTTCCTGTGTTAACCACACGACATGTAATATTTCCATTCGTTATCGTTGCACAATCATCTTCAATAGATATATGCGCTGAACTATCTATTGGTAATTCTAAAGCATTTGGTATATCTTCGATTATCTCTCGTGCTTGCGTCACACGAATCCTCAAAGAATTCTCTCCCCATGGTTCTACACACATAAGATTCTTATCATATTTACGAATTAGTTTTCCTTCTACTTGTTTTAGCATCGCTTTACTTCTCCTTACATTATAATAAATATTTTCAAAAAGAGGCCAACGACATTGTTAGCCTCTCATTTTTATTATTGAATTACTGAATCAATATTATTTTGTGCGTCTTGCATGATAAGTTCTACACTGCCTTCCCCTAATATTGATTTCTGTAACGCTTCATATATTACACTTGATATAAACATCCATGATTCATCTGGACCTCTGCAGATTGCATCATCTAATCCATCTACAAATATTCCATACTCCCCTTCACTATTCCAGATATCATTAGCATTTCTAGAGTCTTCTCTGACTGGTAATGCACCGTTATTGAGACACCATTCTTCATTCATATCCTTTGATATCAGAAATTTAAGGAAATCTATGCACTCTTCTTTTACTTCACTTTCAATGCAGACGCCAAATACTTCTCCACCTAAAATCATTACTTCACGTTCATCACTTGGCATATGGATAATTTGATATTCAAATTCACCTGCAATATCCTCTTCTATGTTATTAACATTCCAGCTACCAATCTCAGCCATTGCTGTCTTCCCTTCACAAAAAACACTATAGACGTCTCTTTGTTCCCAGTTGACAATTTCTTTGCTCATATATCCTTGGTCTACTAGATTCGTGAGGAATTCCATACTAGATATTCCTTGTTCGCTATCTAGTGTCGTATAATCAGCTCCCGCAGAATAAAGCCAAGGGATATATTGAAACGTTCCTTCTTCATTTGCACAAGCACTCATTGCAAATCCGTAAATCCCTTTACTAACCTGTGTTGTTTCTTCACACACGTACAAGAATTCTTCCCATGTCTGTGGCAATTCCGTAATTCCAGACGCTTCCAAAATATCTAGATTTACTACTAATGCCAAACTATTCATCTCAACAGGTAGTCCATAAAGATTATTATCACTTCCTATGCAAGTGGATAAAGCTGTCTGATGAAATTGTTCTATATCTTCCCAATCATATAACTCTTCTGAAATATCTTCAAATATACCTAATGAAATCCATGATTGCATATCGGATGAATCTGACATTCCTATATCTGGTAAATTCCCAGAAACTGCTCCTAGAGAATATACTTCACTTAAATCTTCTCTCGACACATACGTACAAACAACTTCAACTGCATCCTGAGATTCATTATACATCTCTGCATATTTCTCAATATCCTCAACTGTATAATAATGTACTAATTCAATGGTTTGTTTACTATTTTCGTACACAACACTCGAATTATTTTCTAAACTTCTTTGAGATTTCCACACATAATTAACCGTACCTATTAAAAGAATAAGTATCACGACTATGATTCCTATCACGTAATTGTTACTTGTAATTTTTTTCATATGCCACCCCCAAAGTTGTAAGTTTATTCAAAAATACTTTTACATTCATCTAAGAACCATTCGGCTTTTACCGTAGAACCTTTTTTAATAAATATTGGCATTCTGCTCAACGGAGCTTCCACATGTATCCACTGTCCTCCATTATATACAGTATTGCTATTCGCATCAATCCATTCACAACCATTTGGTAAATAAACATCTCTTTCTCTGCGTAAATATTCATCAACAGGACAAGGCATAATATCAGGGCCAAACATGTACTGGTCATAAATCTTATAACATTCTGGTTCGTCAAAATCATAGAATAACGGACGCATAATTGCAGTTCCATCTTCTGATGCCAAATCAAATTGTTCCATAATATAAGGGCGTAAATATTCTCTTACACGGATGTAATATTTCATGATTTCATATGCTTCTTCACCGTAGCTCCAGATTTCATTCGCTACATCTCGTGTACCTTCTGCTCCTTCTGCTTTTAATCTAGCTAAAAACTCTGGTGTTTTCTTGCGATCCCCGTGCATACGGAACACTGGACAAAATGCACCAAATTGGAACCATCTTACAACACATTCTTTGAATTCTGGGTCTTCAATATCTCCGCCATTAAATCCACCGATATCTGTTGTCCACCATGGAATACCGCATAGAGACACGTTCAATCCTGCTTTAATCTGACGTCTAAAACTATCAAACGTAGAGGCAATATCTCCCGACCATAGAACCACGCCATATTTCTGACTTCCCATAAATGCACATCGAATAAGGTTCACAACTTCTGTTTCACCCTGTTCAATTAGTCCATCGTAGAAATTCTTAGCATAATAGTAAGGATAAATATTAGACACTTCAAGGCCGCTACCTAGCTCATAACGCAAGTTATCATAATCATATGGCCAAATCTCTGGTTCTGCTTCATCTAGCCAGAAATTCTTAATCCCATAATCGAAGTAATTTTTCTTAGATCTACCCCATACGAATTCTCCTGCCTCTGGGTTTGTTGCATCATAATATGTAATTGCAACTCTTGCCTCCGAAATGTAACTCACGCCCCGCTCCGAACGAATTAGCATGTTCTGTTCCTTCATCTCCTCGTAGTTCTCGCTCAATTTTTCTACGGTAGGCCATATAGACACAAGTAGTTTCATCCCCATATCTTCGAGCTCTTTCACCATACCTGCTGGATCTGGCCAGAACTTTTCATCAAATTTCCAATCTCCTTGATGTGGCCAATGGAAGAAATCACAAACCATCATAGAAATAGGAATCTTCTTCTCGTAATATTCACGTGCTACAGTAAGTAACTCTTCTTGATTACGATATCTTAATTTTGATTGCCACATTCCTGTTGCCCAATAAGGGAATTTCGGTGCTTTACCAGTAATCCCCATATATAGCTTACATATTTCTGGAACAGTATCTCCAACCATTACTAAATAATCTACCTGTTTTGTTTCTTGTGCAAACCAACGTGTAGCACCAACACCAAATTCCGCTCTACCTATTGCTGGATTATTCCATAAGAATCCATAACCAGCTGTGGATACAACAAATGGTATTGTGGCTTTTGTATTTTGTTGACAAAGATCAATTACAGAGCCTTTTAAGTCAAACAAATCATGTGCTTCTTGTCCCATTCCATAGAAATGTTCTTCTTCCTTTGCCCAAAAATCCATCTGTGCTGAAAACATTCTTCCAGATTTCCCTCTGCAAAGTCGTCCCATTCCATCTCGCTCTATCGTCCATTTTTCTTTTAATAGCTCTTTACCATTTTGATTATAAAAAGTAATGTGCCCTTTATCAGTAATTACAGCTTTGGCATTTCCAGATATCAGACTTGCTTCCGTCTCACTCATTTCTGTTACTGCATTGGATTCTGCAACTGGTAACAAAGTCCAGTCTTGATTCACTGGGATCTTCTCCATGGCTACTTTTACCCTAATGATATTCGGTCCATATGCTTCAATAGTAACCACTTCATTCTCTTTAAAATATTGCAATTTATTATCCGTTGTTATTTTTAGCATCTCACTACGCTCCTTTACGATTATCCTTTCACTCCACCAAGTGCAATCCCTTCTATGATGTATTTCTGACAGCAAACATATACAACCATTACTGGAATTAACGCAATCATAGAACCTGCCATTAATAGGTCATATCTTGTTGCATACATTCCTTGGAAGGATGCAAGACCTAACTGTACCGTATATAATTCACTTGAGTTCAAGTAAAGTAATGGACCCATAAAGTCATTATATGATCCTTGGAAACAGAACACAGTCAATGTTGCTAAAATTGGTTTGGAAAGTGGCATTACCATCGTTGCCCAAATTCTAAACTTTCCACATCCATCAATAATAGCCGCTTCCTCTACCTCTCTAGGTAGCGTCAGGAAGAATTGACGCAGTAAGAAAATTGCAAATGGTGTTCCTAAAAATGCTGGAAGAATCAATGGCCAATATGAATTCATCATATCCCAACTTGCGAACATTATAAATTTAGGAATAATTACAATTGCACCTGGTACCATAAGGGATGCCAAAAAGAATCCAAAAATCACATTTCTACCAGGGAATTTAAGTCTTGCAAAACTATATGCTGCTAATGATGACATTACAATATTTCCTAATGTTGCTGGAATAGCCACCTTCATACTATTTAGAAACATTTTCAAGAAACTAATTGATCCTGTAGTCATTGCATTTACGTAATTCTCCCATTTTAACGTTTCTGGAAAAAAGGTTGGTGGATACGAAAAAATTTCTTTTTGTGATTTAAACGACGAGCACAACATCCAGAAGAAAGGAATGAGTACCAATATGGCCGCGATGATTAAAATTATATATGATATAACAGTAATTTTTTTTGATTTTACCATTTTTCCTCCTCCTTAGGTATCGTATTGAACACTCTTGTTCAAGAATTGATGTTGAATAATTGTAATTGTCATAATAGCTAAGAACATTACAACTGCCATAGCCGATGCGTATCCCATCTTACCGTAGTTGAACGCATTTTCCCATAGATAGAAACTTACTGTATAAGTAGAATATCCTGGACCACCACTTGTCATAATATATACTTCCGTAAATACTTGGAAGGCGTCAATACAACTTGTAATAACAACAAAATACATAGCAGGCATAATTAATGGAAGTTTGATAAAACGGAATTTCTGCCAAGCAGAAGCCCCTTCCATTACTGCTGCTTCGTACAATGTTCTTGGCACACCTTGCAACGCCGCTAAAATAATAAGCATATTATATCCTGCATTTTTCCACACAGACATAAGTGCTATGGAATACAGAGATATATTAGTATCTGTCAGCCATCCTATCTTAGATATTCCAACAAAGGATAGTAGATAATTTAAGATACCGTAGTCCACATTATATATCCACACAAATAGTAGCGAAACTACTACAAGAGGTGTAACAACAGGGAAATAAAATAAAGTTCTGAAAAATGAAATTCCTCTAAGAGGCATATCCATTGCCAATGCTAAGACCATCGATGCACAGATAGATACAGGTACATATATAATCACCCATTTAAACGTATTCAAAAATGCTGTTTGGAAAATGGTATCTGTTATCATTGTCGTATAGTTTTCAATTCCTATAAATGTTGCATCTGATAAAATCGGCCAATCATATAAACTCATCTTAAAAGATGAAAAAATAGGATAGAGTAAAAACAATACCAAGCCAACCACAGAAGGTAAAATAAATAAATACCCTAGGACAGCTTCTTTTTTGGCATACTTTGTGCTATATGCGGATTTTCTCACTTCTTTTTTCGTAAGAGTAGATGCCATAAAATTTCCTCCTTTATATTTTTTGTATTTAACCGATTAAATTCGGCCGCATAACGACCGAATTTAACCTTATCTTTCATAATTTTATTTATTTTCTATAACCACTAATCAATAAAAACTGTAGAATTAGCTAATTCATCGATATTAGCACAAGCTTCCTCAATTGTTTGATCACCATTGAAAGCTAGATCTAACTCAGCAACAATAATTGCACTATATTCAGAGAATTTACCTGTTGCACTTACTTCAACTTGCTCAGCGCTTCCTAAGTAATCCATAGATTCAATGAATGCTTGTGATGGTTCATTAATAAATCCATCAACTTCTGCTAAGTCAGTATATACTGGCATTGATAATGATTCCGTGAAAATTGCTGCTGATCCTATTTCACTTAATGCGAATGAAATAAAGTTCGCTGCGATGTCTGCTGCTTCACTATCTTCTCCAATGTAGTATTGACCATGGTTAGCTGCTACACAATGTGTTGTTCCCATTGGTAATGCAACTGCTGTGTATTCGAATTCACATTCTGCATCAAATGAAGGTACACACCAACGACCACTTGGATACATAGCTACACGTTCTGTAATAAATAAACGGTCACCACTATCTCCTGAATTTTCAACTGCTGCTGGGGAAGGAGCATATCCCTCTTCAATAACTTCCATCATATAAGAAAGTGCTGTAATACATAATTCATCAGAGAAGTTAGATTGTCCATCTGTAAACCAAGGAGCTTCCCAGTTTCCTAACCAAGAAATCCACTCTGAGTAATAGTTACTTACAAATACACCATATTGGCTTGTATATCCAGATTCATCTGTAATTGTTAATGCTTCTGCAATTTCATTATACTCTTCCATTGTCCAATTGCCATCCGGAATTTCAATACCTGCTTCTGCAAACATTTCCGTATTGATAAACACTACATAAGAAGCTGTATCTTTTGGAATTGCATAAACACTTCCATCAACTGTA
>JAWXVA010000130.1:0-6435 GCA_044425815.1 Eubacteriales bacterium | reverse complement strand
TGCAGATTTTAAAACATCACGGATAGTCATGCCAGGTTCTAGGGCAGTGTGTTGATCTAAGTAACCAACACGTACGTGTTTAGACCACTCCACCTTTCCTTCGTCAGGTTGGCGCGCTCCGGTAATAATATTCATGAAAGTAGATTTACCTTCTCCATTGGCACCAACGAGTCCAATATGCTCCCCTTTTAAAAGGCGAAAAGACACATCTTGAAAAATAGCACGATCCCCAAATCCATGGGTTAAGTGCTCTACATTTAAAATACTCATATAAATCTCCTGTCTTATATAGTAATAAATCAGTGTGAAATCCTTAGAAAACATCTTCTGATTTGTTTTTAATCATACGAATAAATATTACTAGAAAAGTAGAAGGGTTGTCAATCAATATCTACCATTTCACCAGATACTTACTTGGTATACTTGTGTTCTTTCGCCATTTTTCGTAGAGACACCATAATGATGAGACTAACAAATATTAGTGGGAATCCAAGTACGATAGAGGCGGTTTGTACAGTCGATGTTCCACCAATTAATACGAGGCATAAGGAGAACAATAATAGTACACCGGCCCATAGAATACGACTCCAGCGTACAGGCTGTTCATCTGCTTCTAGTTTCACACAGCATACTGAGGCCAAAGTGTAAGCTGTAGAATCAATGGTTGTAGCGAGGAAAAGGAATATCAGTATCATTACTAGGAAAATTACGACATTTGCAAATGGTAAAGTTTCTAATATGGCTATGATTACGTTGTTGCTACCACTTTCCGCAAGTATGGTAACAAGGTCGATTGTTCCAGAGTGTTGTAGATATAAGGAATATCCACCGAATAGACCAAAGATAATCATGCAGCCACCGCCGCCAAAAACCATATTACCTAGAACTAATTCGCGAATTGTACGACCACGAGAAATACGAGCACCAAATAGTGCCATCATCGGCATGAAACTAATCCACCACGCCCAGTAGAAAATCGTCCAATCTTGGGTGAAAGTATCTGTGCCAAAAGGTCCAATACCTAGAGTTAAATCACCAAAGTTATCAATGAGCATACCGATACTTGTGAACTCCATATTGATAATATCCATGATAGGAGCAGCGATAGCTACCATGATAGCTAAGCCAAATAGGATAAATAGGTTTAAATCACTTAATCGTTTAATACCAGCATCTAATCCCATATATACACTGGCACCAAAGATAAGAGCCCAGATAAGCATAATAACGAGTGTTAATCCAAGAGAGCTAGGAATACCGAAAATATATGTAATGAAAGTAGTAATAGAAGGCGTACCAAGCCCTAGAGAGGTAGAAATACCACCAATCATTCCAAGCATAACAAGCACATCGATTACATGACCAGGAAATTTAGTAGCATATTTTCCAAGTACCGGTTTGCAAGCATTACTTAAACGTAGAACGCTATCTTTTTTTATGAAAATAGTATAAGCTACTGCAACACTAGCAGGTCCGTAGAAACTCCAAGCGATAAATCCTTCTACAAATTGCTCATACATATGTGCTGCTTGGAAAGCCTCATTGCTCATAGGTTCAACTCCAAGAGGAGGGGACGATAGCAATGCAATCGGTTCAGAAAATCCCAAAAGAACTACAGCGACACTCATACCTGCAGTAAGCATCATAGCAGTCCAAGACCAGTTCGAATATTCTTTTTTTTCATCAGGTTCACCGAGTTTGATTTTACCGAATTTGGAACAACAAATCCAGATAGAAAAGCATAAGAAAACAAGAATAATAGCTAAATACATCCAGCCAATCTCATGGGTCATAAAAGTGAAGATGCTAGAAATAACAGACTGTGCTTCTGTTTGGTAGAATAACATAACAAAAATAGTAAGTGACGTTATTAATATCGAGGGGACAAAAATTTTAGGTTCAATATTGTGTTTAGATTTCATAAATACCTCCGGACAAACTGGTTTGTAAGTTACAAATATGAATATATTTTACCATGAAAAAATGCTTGACACAACAAATAATTAGAAAATAAAACAAATAAATAGAAAAAAAAGGACAATTTGTATAAAAATACAGCTTGAACTTTATACGCGTTTAATTATGCTCTTTCGCTATTCTTTGAAGCGATATCATCACGAAGATTCAAATAATTAGAGTGAATTGTTGATTGATAGAATATTTAAATATATGCTATTATAAAGAGAATAAAATAAACGAAGGAGAAGGCATCGAGAATTATTACTTGGAATTTCCAGAACCTAAAACGTTAGAAACAGCATTATTCAATGATGATATACGTGTGGAACTAGATAGGACAAAGACGATAGTAGAAGATAGTAAATTCTTTGAGTTTCAAGATGAATTATTTGAAAGAACGATAATTATAAGAAATATTGATTTTGAGAATTTAGAAGAGAATCCAACCATACAATTTATGCCAGCAGGAGAGCGTAAAGTGTTCAAGATGAAAGTGGATTTTCCTGTTGACTAAACGTGATAAGAGTGTTGTGAAATAGATGATGATACACCTGTTTCGCAACACTCTTGATTTATATCTAACTATTTAGTTGATTCAACCTCAGCATGTTTCATTGCACGAACTTTCAATGAAAGTCCAAATAAGTTAATGAAACCTTCTGCATCGTGGTGATCATATAAATCACCAGTAGTGAAGCTTGCTAATGATTCATTGTATAATGAATATGGTGAAGATGTTCCGGCTTTGATGATATTACCTTTGTATAATTTGAATTTCACTTCTCCAGTAACATATTGTTGTGTTGTTGTGATAAATGCTTGTACTGCTTCACGAAGTGGAGTGAACCATTTTCCTTCATATACGATTTGAGCTAATTTATCACCCATTTCTTTTTTAACAGCATATGTATCACGATCTAAGATAAGTTCCTCTAATTGTTGGTGTGCTTCCATAAGAATCGTTCCACCTGGAGTTTCATAAACACCACGAGATTTCATACCAACTACACGGTTTTCAACGATATCTACAATTCCGACTCCATGTTTTCCGCCAAGCTCATTTAATTCAGTAATGATTTCAGAAACTTTCATCGCTTTCCCATTTAAAGTCTTAGGTACTCCAGCTTCAAAAGTCATAGAAACATATTCACCTTCATCAGGTGCTTTTTCAGGAGAAACACCAAGTACTAATAAGTGGTCATAATTTGGCTCGCAAGCTGGATCTTCTAATTCAAGACCTTCGTGGCTGATGTGCCATAAGTTACGGTCGCGGCTGTAGCTTGAAGCTGCATTAAATGGAAGGTCAATTCCATGTTCTTTACAGTAGTCGATTTCATCTTCACGAGATTGCATCGTCCATACGTCAGTCATTCTCCAAGGAGCAATGATTTTAAGGTCAGGAGCAAGAGCTTTAATTCCTAATTCAAAACGAATTTGGTCATTTCCTTTACCAGTAGCACCGTGACAAATAGCAGTAGCACCTTCTTTACGAGCGATATCAACTAATACTTTTGCAATAAGTGGACGAGCCATAGAAGTTCCGAGTAAATATTTATTTTCATAGATTGAATTTGCTTGAACACATGGCATAATGTAATCATCGCAGAATTCATCAATAATATTTTCAATGTACAATTTGCTCGCACCAGATAATGCGGCACGTTCTTCTAATCCATCTAATTCATTTCCTTGACCACAGTCGATACAACAGCAAATTACTTCATAATCGAAGTTTTCTTTTAACCATGGGATAATAGCAGTCGTGTCAAGACCACCTGAGTATGCTAATACAACTTTTTCTTTCATCTTCTATTTCCTCCAAATTTTCAATAAACTATTATTTTATTAATCTAGACTTACTATACAGCAAAGTGAAAAATAATGCAAGAGGAAATGCATAAAAATGCATAAAAAATATAAAAAAGGATTACAAGTGCATAAATATGGTTAAATATACAGTGTAGATGCATAAAAGTGAGGCTTTAAGATATAAATATACAAAACATGTATAGTTTGATGTAATAGGAAAACAATAAATAGTAATATTTTATGAAAGGGAGCTGTAAAATGGGATTTTTCATAGCGTAGGCACGAAATAATACTTGTGTTTTCTATGGAAACTTTCTATAATATATCTACTAGGCATCGAGGGGCCTTGTAGCATCTAATGCTAGGAGGAAAGTATGCTATATAGTAAGTTGGTTCTAAATAGGGGAAATATCCCTATCATAAGAAGTTCAATTCGAACATTCATGAGATGGATTCTCATCTCAGTATTTACCGCATTAATTACAGGAAGTTGTACAAGTGAACAAGAAGTGAGAGATTCCCTGACGATTATAGATGAGGCAGGAGAAAGTGTCACAGAGTTTAATGTGTCAGAAGAAAATCAAAGTACTGAAAGTATTGCAAAAGAGGGCGATATCGCTTCAGAAGAGGTGGAAAAAGAGGAAAAGGCAGGTACAATATCTGTGTATATTTGTGGTGCTATTTTATACGCCGGTGTATATGAAATGGAAGAAGGAAGTCGAATCGTAGATGTGATTGAATGCGCTGGAGGTTTGAGGGAAGATGCGGCAGACACATATTTAAATCAGGCGGAATTTTTAGAAGATGGGCAGAAACTTTATGTTCCGACGAAACAAGAAGTAGAGGAGGGAATAATTACAAATAGCGTAACTAGTAGTGGAGAAGCACAAGCAGATTCTAAAGTAAATATTAATAGTGCATCAAAAGAAGAATTGATGACGCTGACAGGAATAGGGGAATCGAAAGCCGAAAGTATTATTGAATACAGAGAGTCACAAGGAGAGTTTAGCAGTCCAGAAGACATTCAAAATATCACAGGAATTAAGGAAGGAGTGTATAATAACATTAAAGATGAAATTACTACATAACCATAGGATACTCTGCTATATATGCGTCATTGTTATTGCAGGGGTTTTGCTCCATGATAGTATTTGGGGGCGAACAGAATTAGAGGAACCAATGAGTATGCAAGGGCAGTCAGAGGGAGCAAGTATGACGTTGACTGGAGAAGTATATCAAATTGAGCAGAAAGAATATAGTCAATATATCTATTTGGAAGAACAAGAAAATAAGTGGCTATTATATGATTCTACTTTTCAAGAACTTGCTTTAGGAAATACCATCATGATTACAGGTCAATTAGAACTTTTTGATGTGGCACGAAACCCAGGTAATTTTGATATAAAAGAATATTATAATAAACAGGGAATTGTAGCAGGAGTTTCTATTGATTCTATCGAGATAGTGAATGCTAGTGTATATCCAATCAGAGAGTTTCTATATCAAATAAAAACAACTGGTATAGAACAGATATATGGGATTTTAGGAGAAGAGCAAGGTGGTATTTTGGTAGCTATGATTTTTGGCGAAACAAGTGGAATGGACGCAGATCAGAAAGAGTTGTATCAAAAAGTAGGGATTAGCCATATTTTTGCTATTTCAGGGTTGCACATTTCATTATTAAGCCTTGTTGTATATCAATTGCTTAGACGCCTTACTGGTTCAATAGCAATTAGTGGGATAATTGGAGGGGTACTATTAGCATGCTATGTGGTGATGATAGGATTTGGAGTCTCTGCAATTCGTGCAAGTGTTATGTTCTTGCTTAGAATAGGTGCAGACATTAGTGGACGAGTCTATGATATTCGCATTAGCCTTGCAGTTGCAGCACTTTGCATATTAGTGCCCAATCCGAATTATCTTTATGACTGTGGTTTCTTAATGTCTTTTGGGGCTATTATAGGCGTGATTTACTTCGTGCCGATATGGCAGGAGGTACTAGAAAAAATCATTATAAAATTTGAAAAGCATAAATATTACAAAATCTTAAAGCACATGTCAGAAGGCTTGGCGGCTAGTCTAGGAATTCAATGTATGATTATGCCGGTTTTATTATATTATTACTATGAAATATCACCGTATTCTATCTTGTTGAACTTACTAGTTATTCCATTGATGACGATATTATTAGGGGTGGCGATGTTAGGACTTTTAGGAAGTTTTATTTGGTACGGTATCGGTGTAGTGTTGTTGGGTTTTAGTGGCTGGTTATTACAAATTATTGAATTAGCAGGGGAAGTGACGCTTAGTCTTATATTTTCCAGAATCATAAGTGGCAAGCCTTGGTTTCTAATGATGATTCTATATTATGTGTGTTTGCTATTTTTATTGGGGTATTGGAGTTTCATTCGGGATGCAGATGGAGACACTTATACGGGAACAAAGAAGCAAAGAATAGTGGCAATGGGGATACTGGTGCTTCCGGGATTATTGTGGATTCAACCAGCAGAATATTCCTATCCACAGATTACCATGTTAGATATAGGGCAAGGAGATTGTTTCTATATTAGAGGACCGGAAGGAACTGATTATCTCATAGATGGAGGAAGTAGTGATATAAGCGAAGTTGGAAAATATCGAATTGAACCCTATCTGCGTTCGATAGGG
>JAWXVA010000129.1:0-6440 GCA_044425815.1 Eubacteriales bacterium | reverse complement strand
TCGAATCTTACCTTCTTCATCTATGAACTGCTCAAACATACTAAAAGATAAGTAGTTACGGTAATCACTATACCATTCCATTTCCTTTTGACGCTGTTCTGTCATGGCATCTTCTTTTGTAGATGGCATGAACTTATTAAGAAGTAACTGAATCTTATGCTCATATTTTTCGTAAAATGTATCTTCCCCTAAACTTAATTGCCCTTCAAATCCATCGTTGTAAATATTCTTACTATCTAATTCTTCTGCCATCAACATCTCATAGAATTGCCCATTTTCATCTTTGGCTGCATCGATTTTGATCTGATAAGTACTATCTGAAAAATTAGTATCTCGTAACATTCGATTAATAGAATTGGCATGACGTTTCGCCGCTTTAATATCACCATGAATGGTTGCTAATACATTTTCACGAAGACTTTTTTGTACTAATTTCGCTTGCTTCTCAAACTCATGCAAATAATTTTCTTCATAATCTCGTTCATAAGACTCTAGTTGCTTCTCATATGCTTCATTTGACTTTTCTCGTATTTGGAATCCGCAATTTGGATATTTAAATACATAAGCTTCTCTTGCCATTTCTAATTGTTCCTGATCAGATTCCATCGCTTCCTTAATTCGAATTACTTCTGCTATTTTTCGATTCTTAACTGTACCGAATTGTTTTCTTTCTATTTCTTGTACCGAAGCTTCAATCGACGCATCTGCCGAGTACCCCATTAAATGCCCTTCGAGATTTTCATTTAATTTTCTTATATCAGCCTCTAGCATAATCTTATCCGTGGTTATTTTAGCTAATTTCGTATCATTTTCTTCTACCGCTTGTCCCGCTTCTTCACTATCTTTTTCTAAGTGTTGCGCTTTTTCCTGTAATAAGCGACACTCACCTTCTTGCAATTCTTTTATTTCAAATTCCAATCTTGATTTCTGTGTCACTAATTTTTCTAGCTCATTTTGTGTATGAGATAATCTCACGAGATAGCTTGCCTCTTGTTCCAATGTTTCAAAATTTCTAGCTTTCTTAATAGCCTCTACTGCACTGATTATCTCTGCATATTCCTTCGATAATTTTAGAATTTCTTCTTCGTATTCACTTAGCTTGACCTTTGATACTTTCGTCCCAATGCACGCATATATCGTGTAATCTTTCTTTTTGAAATGTCGGAACATGAAATTACTGTATGCGTAGCAATCTTTTGTCACTCCATCGTAAACATGTTCTAAGTCTTTTATAGACTCACATTTCATGACACGTCCTAGATATCTGCGCAAACAGCCATCTATGTATTTTTCTTCTGTTGTAACAGCTTCGTACAAAGCATGTTCCTCAACAGGTTGCTCTTCTTCACTTATCCGCTTTGTTTGTATCAGATTTACAAATTCATACTGCTTCATTTCACGGAATAAAACTGCAGCGTCATGTGCATATTGAGGTTCTGTTACTAAAGCCAATTTCAATGCACCTAAGCGTCCTTCTACCGCATTTTTCCATTCTTCTTCTCGTATATCAAATAAATCTGCAAATATGTGAACGGCAATCGTTCTACCATATTTCATACTGAGTCTACTGGAAAGTTCTTTCCTTGCTTTCATGAGATTTTCTGGATATGTCTTACGATTGTTTTTCATATCTTCTACAAGCTGTTGTTTCTCTTGCAACAACGTACCGACTGCTTTCTTTCGACTATTGTATTCATCATATTCTTCTTCTAGAATTTCTCTAGTATCTGCAATGTTTTTACACAATGTGGCACATAGCTCTTCCGAAACATGACCTTTACTAAATTCTGCAATACGATTTCTCATAGGATTGCTTACGAAATCGCTAATATACGCATCTTGCTCCCAATAATGTAGCTTCTCAACTATACGCTTCCATTCGTCATATGATCCATCCAGAATTTCGCCACGTCTATTTAATTCCTCTAAAGCATTGAGTTTTGTTCCTAAATCACTAGACTGTAACGCTACCAGAACCTCACGCAATTCTTCCTCTATTTGTTTTTTCTGTTCTCGCAATTCTAACTTCTTTGAATCAAGCTTTGTTTTTTCTTGTTCCACATCTTGCAATGCAGATTTTTTATCCACTATGCATTGTTCCGTATAGTATACATCCATATATTTTATGGTTTTTTCAATTTCTAATTGCTTGATTTGATGTCCTAAAAGTGATTGTCCATATTTTTTTACACTTTGCAATCCTTCAATTCGTTCTTTTAAATCTTCAATTTGACTCTTTATTTCATTGTATGCCCCCAACTGCTCACTCATTTGCCTTATTGTATCACTTGTGCTTTTAGGGAACATATAGTCCCGAATAAATTGTCCTGTTCCATTTGTCATACGGAGCGCAATGGCACTTTTTTCCATCGTTATAAATCGACTACCATCGACGGATCCCATAATACTTTCATTCAGCGTATTCAAATACGATTCTTTTGTCGGATAGGTACGGTTCACATCTCCACGTCCACGATTATCTTCTGACACGCTACGTTCTTCTATCAACTGCTTCATTTCACGTATTGTATATGGGATTCCCGATTTGTTCAAATATTTATCTTGAGGCATCTTTCCAGAATGACTAAAATATGTATATTTTTTTAAATCCGTGTCTGCTTTTCTCACCTCGAACGTTAACCCTACGCAATTCACAATTCCTGTTCCAGTATCTTTTATTTCTAAAACAATAGACGAACAAAAATCCATATTTGCCCTATTTGCAGAACCATCTTTTTGTTCTCCGCGCAAATACCCTAATACGCTCCTTTTATTCTTCCCATCTTCTGCTGCCTTATTAAGGAAATTCGCTGAGCAACTACCATAGAGTATTACCTGTAATGCATCCATCACCGTGGATTTTCCTGAACCACTTTTCCCACTGAATAGATTCACATATTCATGGAACTCCATCACTTTGTGGCTGACTCCACCCCAGTTATTTAAGCATAATTTAGTAAATATCTTCTTGCCTTGTTTCATGGGTTACCTCCTCTGCCTTATAATAATCTACTAACTGCGCTAAGGACGCTGTTTTACAATAAATATTAATGGTACTGTAAATATAAATCGGCGTATAATCTTCTACAATTGTAGCTGCTCCATTATAACTAATCACTTGATGTGTTTTAAGTAATACCAGTGCTTCTTGCCATTCTTGATCGGTCAATTTACGTGTGAGGAGTCTTGTATCTGCACCATATTCTCGTATCTGTGCTAGATTCGTAACTGTAGCCTGTAATCCTTCTCCCATAATTTTATCGTGATAGATTAACTTCAGTAATACTAAGATTCTAGTGGTCATTAAGCTCATTTTTTCTACTACAGCGCCATCACCTGCTATCCGAAAGATTTGTTCTGTTGCATCATGGATTAATTCACATCCTAGTAGTTCCAAATAATCTGCAATGATTGGTCTGTAATCCACACAGATTTTGTACCTAGGATTGTTGCGAGGGACCAATGTCTCTGGATCATATTTCATCTGTAAAATACACGTATTTCGAAATAAATCTTGTATAACCTTTTTTAAATTATCAATCTCTGTCACTGATAATTCTGGTAATTTTTGTAATGCTTCAAACATGGTTTTACTCCCCCTTTATTTTCAATTGACTAAAGGATAGTCCTTGATTATTTTTGATATCTTCACCTAGTTCTATTTCTTTCGTAGTCTGATTGCTCTCTGTAGCTTCTTGCCATACAAATAATAATTTTTCTAAATCTTCCAGTGACTGCACCGTGTGTTCTGTAGCTACAAATGTTTCTCCCACTTGATTTTTTTCCATAAATTCCCGTAATTGCTTTTTGGTATACAGTGGTTTTGGAATATAGGCTGTCATAGATTCTTCTTGAGCCTTTTTCGTTTCTGTTACTGATGTAGGCCTAAACTCCGTATCAAATTGATTCTTTCTACTACTAAAACTTTCGTCAGTCATGACTTTAAATTGAGACGTAAGACCAATCTGCTCTCTTGTCCGCTTCAGTATCTCCTCTTGATTCTCACTATGTGTCAACAAATGAATCCATTGCAAGATACAATCTTCTTTATTGTTTCCTTCTTGTAAAATATAGCGTGAACGCGCTAATGCTCGCTTCGCAAATATGGTTTTCTGCTCAATTAAACGATTATATTTCCTTTCCATAAGGTCAAACTCTCGTTCCAATCTGTAGGTAATCTGTGTAGCCTCTTCACACCATTCTAATTTCATTTCTAATCGTTTGTAAGCCAATGTATTTCCTTCTAGCTCTACAAGTTGACTACTTATTTTACTTTTCTCCAAATCATTTTCAGTGAAAATT
Organism: Eubacteriales bacterium; assembly: GCA_044425815.1. GTDB lineage: Bacteria > Bacillota > Clostridia > Lachnospirales > Lachnospiraceae > CAUPWF01. The sequence continues at coordinate 2,138 of JAWXVA010000129.1, read as the reverse complement.
TTGCTCAGTAATTCTTTGATTTCTTCTTTATACCTGTAAAAGCTATCTGTTGTTGTCAAAATAGCATATTTTCTACTATCACTTTGACTCATTTCATCTATCAAGACTTTTTGAATCCCTTTAAAATCATTTTCTCTTGCTAATAATTCAAAATATGCTCGCATTCCATCTTGCATATTGGTCATTAATTGACTTAGCCTTCTGCAGGTCAGTAATGCATGATTCAGAATAATATTATTACGGTCCTTATCACTATAATACGTATATAATGCACTATAAATAGACAGAATACTTTCGCGCTCACGGCTATCGTCTTCTGTCTGTAGATGTTCAAACAACTCAATATATAATTGACTATATTCTGGAAAAGCATAGATGTCTCGATTTAATTTCTCATCATAATCTTTCTTGAGCCAGCCCCATTTTGTTAGGCGTGACAATACATTCGCTGGTGAAATCCCCATTAAATTCTGCGCTTCTGTTTCACCGAATTCTTGGTTTTCTTCCTCGATATCGTCTAGTTCCATTATCCATGCCATATGTGTCTTTACCATCGTTTGGCTAATAATTCCTCTGCACTCTTCTTCCGTAAGACCCAATGCCATATATGCCAATGCGTTTTCTCTATAAAGTTCCACCAGAAAAAGCATGTAATATTCCATATTCTGCGTGCGGAATAATTTATAAAAGTCTTTCGGGATTCGCTTCTGTAATATCATATCTTTCTTCTCCCACTAAATATAAATAAACTTTATCAAGTTCTCCACAAACTCTCCTAAATATTGCACGTCCACTTCATTAAAATTATTAAACTCATATGAATCAATGTCTAATACACCAAAAAGCTCATCCTCTATCACGATTGGAATTACAATCTCTGAATTACTTGCACAATCACATGCGATATGCCCTTCAAATTCATGCACATTTGCTACACACTGTATCTCTCTTGTAGTAGCTGCTTTTCCACACACTCCTCTATCTAATCTAATGTGCATGCACGCTAACTTCCCTTGAAATGGACCAAGGATTAATTCATCGTTCTTCTTCAAGTAAAATCCCGCCCAATTGATATGATCTAGCGCATGAAACAACAATGCCGATACATTGCTTAGATTGGCAATCGTATCGGTCTCTCCTTCCAATATAGAATTTAATTGTTGTATTAATAATTGATAACGTTTTTCCATAATTGACCTCACTTTTCCGTATTGAATAATTTGTTGTTATTATTCTATCACGAATTAGTCTATTTGAAAATGTGGTCCTGTAATCTTACAATGATTTCTTTCTTTTCTTCTAGTATTTCTACTGGATTAAAACTTGGTTTTGCCAAATAATAGCCTTGTAGATAATCTGCTCCTAATTCTACCACCGTCTTCAAGTCTTCTACTTGTTCTATCCCTTCCGCAACAATGCAGATTCCTTTGGAATGTGAATACGCAATAATATTCGCACATAACGTTTGTTTATCTTTATCTTCATAAATCCCATGTAATAAATCCATATTAATTTTAATCACATCTGGATTAATTGCAATAATTTTCAATTCATTCGTAAACCCTCTACCAAAGTCGTCGATTGCTAGCCCCATTCCATATCCCTTAATTGCTAATACTTTTTCCGTCATTTTTTCTGGTGCATCATCTTCTGACTCTGTGATTTCAATTACAATTTGCTTCAAAAATTCCCCATATTCTTCTTCTAGTTCCAGATAAATCTCTGGAGAAATCATCTGACTTGCAATGCTGTTGATGTAGATTTTTCTGGTGCCAAATTGATGGCGATTTTCGTATGCTGTTTCTACTGCTTTTCGAATGATCATATCCTCTAATTCACTTAATTTAAATTGTGTAGCAGCAACCTTTAGAATTTCAAGTGGTGACTTAAACATCGAATGCTCGGAACGCATTAACGCTTCATATGCATAAATTTCACCAGTCTTTGCACTTACAATAGGTTGGAACATGAAGCGCACACGTCGATCCTCAATCAACTGATTAATCGCCTCACGATTCTCCATAAGGTAGATTTTTTCCGCATAGATATCACGATTAAATTCACGCATGCTCCCTTTCACCGTATGTTTCGCTTCATACATGGCAAAATCTGCGTATTTTACAAGCTCTTTTATATTA